>JBMSGE010000017.1:0-17238 GCA_049414205.1 Nitrosopumilaceae archaeon | reverse complement strand
GTTTAGAAAAGAATCTGGTTATGTTATTAATATCTCTTTTAAGAAATTCTTGAGCATTAGGATGTCTAAGATCAACTGCAGAACCCAGATCAAAAAGAACCAATCCATTTTTGGTTTTGAAAATATTGTATTCTGAATAATCACCATGAACCAATTTTGCTAATCGATACAGGTCCTTGATCATCGAGATAGATTGTAGATAATCATTTTCGTCTACTTCTGATTCTAATAATAACTTGGCAGGAGCTCCATTATCACCCACAAAATCCATTACAAGTACATTATTTGTAACGTAAATTGGTCTAGGAACAGGAATTCCACAATCATGGCATTGTAAGAGATTTTTGAATTCTTTTTTAGCCCAAAGATAAACAAGATTTTTTGTTCCTTTCTTCAGTCTTGAAAATCTAGGATCTCCCAGGATGTAGGGCTCCCTTTTTTTAAAATTTGACGTGCTTACAAGATAAATTTTCAGTGCAACATTTGCTTGTTTTTCATCAACTGCCCAAAATAATACAGATTCTTTTCCAGCACTTACTGGTCCATTAACATAGGAAATAATATGATCAGTGATTAACTTGTAAAGTGTCATTACAGTTGGTTTGTCTAAAACTTCATTGACGACTTTACCTTTCTTGAAACCATCTGGAAGTGATTTTTTTCTAGATTTAGAAAATATTTTTGCGTCAAGTTTTGATTCAAGTTTTCTACTAATGTCTTCTTGCAACGATTTAATTTCTCTCTACTACATAAAATTGATTTCCTTTTTTGATTGTCAAAAGCTGTTTTAGATTTTATTTTTCCAAGTATTGATTGAAACTACATTTTAAAAACAATGAGAAAAGGAATTCCTCCGATCTTTTTGATGCCGTTTTCACTGCCAACACCTAATTCCAAGGAAAGCGAGATAGTTTCTTTTCCAACCATGTTAATTATTGAAGCATTTTTTAGAAGTGTTCGAGCTTCTTCGTGTTCAACTAATTTTTCACCATAATAGCTTTCACTAATATTCATGTGTAGTTCATTTTCAACAATATTTTTTCCAAGTAGTTCTGCATCACAGATGTTTAACATCAAATTTTTTTGGTAATCAGTAGTCTTAACTGAGAAGTGCATTATGCATACTTGCCTTTCAGAGTAGACTTTGCACCACAGGCTTCACAGATTAAAAATGAAATTCTATTTTCTTTTATTATTTTAGTATCTGGACTTTTACAAGTTGGACATTCAAGATAATCTTTGACGTATATTTGAAAAAGACGTGTAAAATCTTCTGGTGCTCTTTTTCCAACAAACATTGCCTTATCCCCTAATCGTTCTGCAGGAACGGCAAACTCTTTTGAGAGATATTGTAAAACTTTGTCAGGATCTCTTCGTAAAACTTTGGGAAATTCTGAAAAATTGCGAAGATATGTCTTTTGGCCTTCCCACATCACATCGACTACGGGTAGCTCAAATCTGGCAGTGGTTTCCTTAGTATCCCCAATCTTATCTTGGATTCTTTTGAGTAGGTTTTCATATTCTGCCTTAGTCATATACTAATTTTGCATGTGCAACCCTATATTGGTTTTTGAAAAAGAGGAATCCTGTGGAGTTGTAAAGGTTATTCCATTTTTCCTATTCGGAAAACGTTAGTTCCACATTCTGGACATGTGCCTTTTACAGCAGGTCGTCCATTCTTTAGTTTAGTTTCTTTAGGATCTTTTATGTCCCTTTTAGCTCTGCATTTTACGCAATATGCTTGTACCATTCTAAAACAAACTCAAACTCGCTTGTATTTAGGCAGAGGCTGTGAAAATTATTTAACTACAGGCTAGATACGTGTAAATTTTTTACCCGTTTAGGAAAGAGGAATTATAAAAAAATTCAAGAAAAAATGAAAAATCTTTACTATTTTTGTATGTAGGTGTTAATTGTGATATTTTTTTTTAATTTTTTATTTATAGAATACAATATCTGAAAAAATTATCAGTTATAAACACCCTAATTGTAAAATCCTCAAAATGGCATCAAAAAAAGGCATTGCAATTACCATCATAATTTTAGCAGCAATTACAGCGGCTAGTTTTTCCTTCTGGATGATCCCACAAGAAAATCAGATGTCATTGGTAATATCAGATCATGAAAATTATCTTGATGGAGTAAAAGAGATTCATTCCATCATGAAAGAAACAATTTCCACAGAATTTCAGAATTTAAAAGATGAAACAATATCACCAGATGAATATCTTCGCATAGCAGATGTTACCTCATCACAGGTTACTTCACAGATAAGCGAATTTGTAACATCAAAACCTCCAGAGGAGTGGCAAGATAGCTACATTAGCTATATGGATTCCTTGAAAAATTTCAATTCCTATGTAACTGAGACCAAAGTTTATGCCAATTTGGTCAAAGATGGGAAAACAGATCAGTTTGAAGAGACACTGACAAAAATCAATTCCCTTCAGTCTGAATCAGAAAGACTAGCAGAGATTTCAGATAGTTCAAGGCCAAAGTAGCCTCAAGACCGAATTATAATATTTTGATTGGTTGGAAATCGTTAAAAAGCAATTCTGTAATTATATAAAGAATGTCTCAGAATTCCAACAAAGTTGAGAAGGATGTTAGTGCATCTACATCGAACAAGCTTTTGGTAATCTGTATCGATAGAGACAACGATGTTGGAGACAAGGCAGGAATAGTTACGCCTGTTATTGGAAGAGACGCATGTATTGAGGCAGCTCAAAGATTAGCTCTGGAGGACCCAGAAGATGCAGATTCTAATTCCATTTTTGCTGCAATTAAGACTTATGAGGATTTAATCAGCAAAGGGTACCAAGCAGAAGTCATTACCGTTGCAGGAGTTGCAAGTAGAGGAGTTCAAGCCGATGAAAAAATACTAGCGGAGACAAAAAAGGCATTAGAAAAATTTTCTGCAAATGGTGCAGTAATTGTTTCAGACGGAGAAGATGATGAAAGTGTCGTTCCAGTTATCCAAAATATTCTTCCTGTAATTTCCGTTCAGCGTGTAGTAATGAAAGTAAGTAGAAGTGTAGAGTATTCCTATGCGGTATTTGGAAAATATCTAAAAATGATTGCGTATGATTCAAAATATTCAAAATTTTTCCTAGGAGTTCCCGGAATACTTTTGTTGATAGGTGGAATTGCCACAGTAGTAGGTTATACTGCAGAAATTACTGCTGTGTTAATCAGCATCTTAGGTGGAGCCTTTTTGATTAGAGCATTTGACATCGATAGAGCTTGGTCTAATTGGGCAAAGCCTACGCCGATGGGTTTTATTCGAATCTTTACAATGGTGGCAGGAGTTTTGTTGATGATAACGTCAATACCTGCGGGAGTAAATGCAATAGATGAAAAGATTTTAGAATCAGAGACAGAGCTTCTTTCAATATTCTCAAACAAGATAATTATCGGACAATTTGTTTCTGGCGCATTACCAATCTTATGGATTGGACTAGGAGCAATATTTGCAGGTATTTTACTTAGCAATTGGATGGGCGGAATTCCACGGCAGATTAGTGATGTCCTAAGATTAGTGGTTTTAGTTGCACTTTACCCAACAGTATACCAGTTTACAAACATCATGATAAATGATGAGAGTTCATTTACACTAATTCCTCCATTGTTGGGCGGGCTTGCTGCAACTCTAGTTACAGCCACAATTCTATTCAAAAAATACAGAAAACACAAGAATCAAGAAATGATTTCAGACTAAGTGCTCAGTAATTGTCTTTACTGGTCAAAAGTTCTAAAAAACACAGATATTCTCATCTCTCCAATAAGAGTCAGAGATGGTATAGATGAATAAGGTAAAAGATACAGTTTTTCAATTATCTGGTTTATACAAGATTTATTCTAAAAAACTTGAAAACGAAGTAAAACGTGGGGATATTCCAAACCATGTTGCCCTAATTTTAGATGGCAATAGGAGGTGGGCCAAAAGACATCTTGCCATAGCAAAGAGGGGGCATTGGAAAGGAGCAGATGCAGTTGAAAATCTTCTTGATTGGTGTGAGCAATTAGACATCAAAATAATTACATTGTATGCACTTTCTGCAGAGAATCTCGACAGAAAAGATGATGAACTAGAATATCTGTATGAGCTGATTCGTATGAGACTAGAAAAATTATACCATGATCCTAGAATCCACAAAAACAAGATGAGGGTAGTTGGAATCGGAAGAATCGAACTACTGCCAGAATCTATTAAAGATATTCTTCACAAATTAGACGAGGCAACCAAGGGATACGACAATCATTTTCTCAATATCGCCTTGGCCTATGGAGGACAATTGGAACTAGTAGATGCAGTAAAAAAAATAGGTGAGAAAATCAAGGAGGGTGATCTTAACGTAAATGATATTGATAAAAAGGAGATTGAATCGAATTTGTACACATCACATTTGCCTCAGTCATCACCAGACATGATTCTAAGAACATCCGGAGAAAAAAGGCTGAGCGGATTTTTAATGTGGCAAAGTGCCTATAGTGAATTAGTTTTTATGGATATATTTTGGCCAGAATTTAGGAAAATTGATTTGATGAGAGCAATCAGAACATTTCAAGAAAGAAAAAGAAGAATGGGAAAATGATAGATGAGACTTCGGCAGGAATAGTATTATTCCGTAGAGAAAATGACAAAATATTATTTTTGTTACTTCATTATCCTTCTGGTCATTGGGATTTTGTTAAAGGTAAGATGGAAAAAGGGGAAACTTATCATGAAACTGCGATACGAGAAACAAAAGAAGAGACTGGAATAAGTGACGTAAATTTCGTAGACAGTTTTGAAGAGTGGATTCAATACAACTTTCAATACGAGGGAGAGCTTGTGAATAAAAAAGTAGTCTTCTTTTTAGCAGAAACAAAAACAAAAGAAGTTGAAATTTCTCACGAGCACCTTGATTTTACTTGGATGGATTACGTTACTGCGATGGAGAAAACTACTTTTGATAATGCAAAAACTATTTTATCAAAATCATATGCGTTACTTTCCAAAACTTTGTAATTGTAATTCTTTTGCAACTTTAACGGGATTTTTTGAATTAAGAATGGTTCTTCCAACAATCAAATAATCCGTTCCAGATTCCAGAACTTCATTTACCTTACCGCCTTGAGTTCCCACACCAGGAGAATAGATGTCTAGTTTTTTTCCTGCTTGTTTTTTGCAGTATGAGATAATTTCTGGAAATGTAGCACCTGCAACAATGCCATCAACCTTGGATTCTAGGGCCCAATTTAGAAATAATTGGTAAAGTTGTTGTTTTTTACCCAGTTTTACCTCCATATCATACGATAATTTAGCCTCAGGGGCGCTCATATGGCATAGTGTGATCACGCCGTTTTGCTTTTTGTGTGATGATTTTACCAAGTTTTTCAAGCTGTCAAGTCCCATTATCGGATTTGCAATTACTGCATCAAATCCTAATTCCCATAATTTTTCTGTAGTAACTCTGTTGGTGTTACCAATGTCATTTAGCTTAATGTCAGCAATTGTTTGTAACCCAAAGCTGTGAGCTGTTTTAGTAATTTTTGATATTTGTTTTTCACTTAATGGTAACAGCAAATGAAAATTAAGTTTGATTGCACAAAGATACGGATTGAGTTTTTTTATGTTCTGAATTGTTTTTGACTCTAAATTTTTTACAGAATAATCATAGTCATTGGCAAGAATTACTTTACCGTTGCTTTTTGATATTTTTTTTATTCTAGTTTTGAAGGTGGCCATAGTCTACAAGTGGATGAGTGTCTTTTAATTTTATAATTTTCACGTAAGAATATCCGTGTTCTGATGGACTATTTACAAAAGAAGGTTCTGATGTGTTGTTTGCAAATTTCAAGAATGGTTTTTGTGGTTCATTATCTAAAACTACATGACAAAAATATGATGTACCTTCTTCTGTAAAGTTCATGAATACACCAACTAGCCATTTATCACTGTGTGGAAATAGGAATAATGGGAATGGACTTTCTTCAAAACCATAAGTGAGTTTTGCAAGACTGGACAGATCTTCAAGTTCAATTGGTTGATATCTATCAGGCGTTCCGTTACCTGGTCTAAGTGTATCAGGTAATGATTTGATTCTAACTATAGGAGAATAGAGTTTACTAGTATCAGAAGTGGAATTTACAATTTCTGTTTGTTCATTATCCCCTTTTAGTGCATAGCAAAGGTAATGTCCGTGATTTTCAAGTGGAGTGTAATACACAATAGGTTTTTCTTTTAGGATATCCATTTGCACTGAAAGAATTTTTCTTCCTTCATGCTCATGTAGAAAAGAAATTCTTGGCGCACGCTCAAGTGCACAAACGAGCCTGGAGAATTCTAAAGTAGATGAGACTTGAATGTAACGAGGTAATTTATCCACGAAAGTGTACTAAACAATACGCAATTAAACTTAACCAAATTTTTTCAGGCTATCTTCTATCAATGACATCATTGATAGCTGGACCTGTTCCAATTATTGTTACAGGCGTTTTTAGTTGGTCTTCAATATTTTTTATAAATGATTTTGCATCTTCAGAAATTTCATCGTAGGAAGTTTTGCCTGCGCACTCTGGAAAGAGAACATCTAACTTTGTAATTGAAATTTGTGTTGCACTGTTGAGCATGATTGCACGCCTAGCTAATTCAAAATCAAAATCAGCTGCACGTCTTTGTCTACCAGTTACTGTTCCAAATTCTGACCAGCCTTTGTTTTGTGCTTCTTCTAAGGAGAGTTCATTGGCAAGAGGTCCTGTGCCTACTCTTGTAACATAAGATTTGAAAACAACAATTACTTCATCGACATTTTTAGGTCCGAGCCCAATGTCAGCACAAATTCCTGAGGCTGTAACATCTTTTGAGGTAACAAAAGGATAGGTTCCATGCCACAGAGATAGAAATGTTCCCTGAGTTCCTTCTACCAATACTTTTTGATTCGATGCGATGGCAGAATTTACTTCAGCAGGCACATCAACGATTAGTGAGCCTAGAGATTCTTCGTCTTTGGCCATCTTGAGAACTCTCATGGCCCTGTCTGCGTTTGCAGGACCTGTTCCTGAGCCTGTACTTCCAATCTTCTCTTTGAGTTCTCCTTTAGAATCACTGGTAAGGTGTTTTTCCTCTATAATTCCACAATGTCTATCAATAAAGGACCTTCCAGAGGCATCAAAATCCTGAATCTCCTTTAGTAAGACATCTGGATTCACTACCACTCCTGGACCAATCATAACTTTGGCATTTTTATTTAAAAATCCGCTAGGGAGCATTCTTACTTTGTATACTTTATCACCGTCTTTGATAGTATGACCAGCGTTTGGACCTGCCCCTCCACGAACTATAACAGCTGGATTATCTTTGATTGCAAGATATGAAATGATTTTTCCTTTTCCTTCATCTCCAAAAAAGCCACCAACGACTACGGTAGACGTCACGTTTTTCAGCGCAAGTCTCGTTTATTTAAGCTAAAGTGCTTGCACAGGATTTATTATTCAAATAGATGGCATGACACTTATTGTCTGAGCCAAATTATGCTGGAAATATCATCGTTGTTTTAGCTAATCTTCCTGACTTTCTTAGAACACCTATTCTGAAAAAAAGAATGGTGGAGTTTTTTGCCATGTCAGATCCTGAAAAGAAACAATTAATCAATAACGCTTTGGAGGCAGGCCCTACAATTCCATTTCCAAATTTTTCAAAATTATTTAAAACATGGCTAGAGATATTGACTACACTTCCAGAGGATCAAAGAACAGGATTATTTGCAGCTTACATAAATGAGATTGCTCAGAGTCCACAAAAGTTAATCGCTTTTAATTTAGACGGGATTTTAGAAATTTTCTTAACATTGGATTCGCAAAAACAAGAAGTTATTTCTCAATCAGTTAGAGGCATAATCAATAATTTTGATGACCAAACAAAAAGAAGATTGCATATGATTATTCCTGATAACGCGCAAAAATATATGAAAATCTAAGCGTTGGGATTTTCATCTGGTTTTCTATTGTCTTCATCTGAATAATCAACAATATCACCTTCAGGTGTTAAGACCCCAGCAAATATTTTTTCATGTTTCTTCAAAAGTTTTCTGTGATCCGGCATGGACATATCTAATCGCATTTCATTCATTACCATTACACGATATTCCTTCCATTCAGCCCAACATTTACTGCAAACTGGATATTTGGCTTGAATTGGATCTAATTCCTCAGTTTCAGGAATAGAGTTCTTGCATTTTGTGCACGTTTGACTCATGTATTGAAGCAATCAAGAACTCCTTTTATCTCTTATCGAGTAGATTGTAAAATGATGATTCAATCATACCCTAAAGAAAAACCTCTGATCAGTTTTACTCAAAAGTAAAAACAGATTTTTTTTGAACGTAAGTAATAATAATTAACAAAGGGATATGCACATATGAAGATAAAATGTCCAAAATGTGAGAAAACCGCAGAGTTGTCAATGGACTTTTCTTTTGTAAAATGTGATAATTGTGATTTAGATATGAGTTATGGAGAATATGTGAAATTTGTTGCACACAACGAGAAGACATATTCGGATATTCTTGGTGATTATGCAGGTAGCACAGAAGGTGAATCTGCGGGGTCCCTAGATGAGTGGGATTGAAAATGGAAGAAATGTCCATCATATTAAAATAATTAGTTTGATGGAGCTTTAAACATAATTGGAATTTTTACTAGAGAACATTCTAAACCTTGTTGGATTTTTAGTCGGATTATCAATTGGTATCGTATCAGCTATTGGTTTTAGAAATACAGGTAGTCCAACTTTATTCAGACTAGCTATAGCATTTTTCTCCATCAGTATTGGATTTTTTGTAATATGGGCAGGATACATGGTAGAAGACTTTGTTATACAATCCGGCAGCTTGGAGAGATGGATACAGACACTTGGCATTGCAATTCAAACAGTTGGTTACTTTTTCATAGCTTTTTCACACAGTATCAAATCACTATTCCCAAAATCAAAATACTTTAGATCTGTAGGAATGGTTCCATTATTTTTGGTATCATCTGTACAAATAGAACACATCTTTAGATCAGTGTCATTTATCCTGCTTGCATATGGTGCAATTGAAACTATCCTATCATATTTTGAAAACAGAAACAAGGGAGCAATCTCTGTGGCAACTGGATTGTCAATGTTGGCTCTCGGGGAATTTGTTGGATGGTATTCATTTGTATTTCCAGAATCGATTTTGTATGTTGCATCAATGGTTATCAAAATCGGCGGATTGATTGCACTTTTCATTCCAGTTAGCAAAGTTCCACTTACAAAAATCAAATTTGATGAGAATTTTGACTAGTTTTTGATTTAGGCTCAAATTTTGCGGGTTTTGGGAGTAGTCAAAATCTTTTATCTTTTTGGTATATTGCAAAATAGCATGCCACTATCATAGAAATTATTCAAAAATATACCAGATTAAAAATGGCAGAATACCGCACGCATATGAAGATTATTGGAGATATCCTATCAACTACTAGAGATGATCTTCAAGATGAAGATGGTGCAACAGTTACTTACCTAATTAGAAAAGCCAATATTTCACATTCAAGAATTTCACGGATACTCAAAACCCTTGTGTCTCAAGGTCTACTTGAAAAAGTAGATTCACAGGGCTCAAACAAATACAAAATAAGTCAAACAGGACGAGAATTTTTACAAGCATACAAGACATTTAGTGGCTTTGCAACTAATTTTGGTTTGACCATCTAATCCTCTATTTCTTCAATTTCATCTAGATCATCATCAAAATCATCTTCAAATTCGGTGTCTTCGTATTCTGATGGTGTGCTTTGCATTTTAGAATAAAGAATACTGAAGATTAAAAACGTATTCAAAAGAAAATGAATAATTAAACTGCAAATTGAATAGATGTCATGATGGTAAAGTGCGATAAAGAGGGAATCGAAAAGACATCTAAGATTATCTCAGAGGGCGGTGTGATTGTTTTTCCTACAGATACAGTTTATGGTATTGGATGCGACCCATACAACAAAAATTCTGTTGATAAAATCTACAAAATTAAAAAAAGACCAAAAGAAAAGCCCTTTCCCATTTTGGCATATTCCATGGATATCGTAAATCAAATAGTAGAATTTGATGAGGACTCTAAAAAAATTGCCGAAAAATTTTGGCCAGGCCCCTTAACTCTTATTCTCAAATTAAAAGATGAAAAATTAAAAGCATCTCTAGAAGTCACAGAAAAAATCGCAGTAAGAGTGCCGGACAACCAATGCTTGCTTGATATTTTAAAAAATTGTAAATTTTTGATTGGAACCAGTGCAAATTATTCAGGAGAAAACTCCTTTACCAAATCCAAAGAATGCTCTGAAAAAATAAAAGAATGCGATATTTTTGTGGACGGCGGAGATATCCAAAGCAAGGGAGAATCAACAATTGCAGAGATAAAGCAAGGCGAGGTAGTTATTCATAGGGAAGGAGCTCTAAAAAAAGAGGAGATTAGGCGATTTTTTTGAATTTAATAATTACCTGTGCAAGACACCTGGAACCTGAAACAAGCGAGGAGATTACAAAAATTCTTGAAGATTTTGGCGATTCAGAACCTAAAGTGATTATTACAAACATGTCTGGAATATTGACTGCCAAAACGCAGTTAGATCCAGTAGAAGTGGTAAAAAAAATTCAAGAAATGATTCTTGATGAGCCTTGGAGTATACGATACTGTCTTCGCATAATTCCAATGCAAAAATTCATTGATACAGATATTGAGAAAATTGATGAGACAATATCAGAGATGGCAGATGCCATAGCAGAAGGAGACACTTACCGAATATCAATTGAAAAGAGAAATTCTCAAATGGTCAGTCAGGAATTGATAAAAAAAATCGCACAAAAAATCAAGAACAAAGTATCACTTGAGAATCCCGATAAAATTATACAAATTGAAATTCTTGGAGGAAAAACAGGGGTATCTATCCTGTCAAAAGGGAATATTCTGAGCCTTGAGAAGACAAAAAGAAGTCTATCCGATTAATACTGCAGCTTTTTCAATCAAAAGATCCTCTAATGGGTTTTTAGAATAAACAGCATCTATCTGCTTTTTTGTAATTTGGAATTGCTTTTTTAGAAACGAGGAATTATCCTTTTGAAAAAGATCAACGGTTAATGGAGAAATTTTTACATGTAATTTGTCCAATGCAGTTTTGTTCCCTATTGCAATTAAGATAAAATTATTTTTTGGTTTAATCCCTACAGAAGAAATTGCATCTGATATCTGCGTAGTTGCTGCAAAGCGTAACAAAATATCAGTTTCAAGTTTTTTTGAAAGTAAGACATTTGCTTTGTCTGAATTCATAGATATTGAAAGAGTTTTCTTTAGATGGTATGGGTTTAGGATGTATTTACTAGATATTGCTTGTAGTTTGAGTTTTGGAAATTCCAGTCTGAGATTCTCCAAAAACGAGACGTCAATTTTTTTATCTCCCTTGATTTCTACTATCTGAATTAATTTTTGTCCATTTTTTATAATAATTTTCTTGCTTGCACCACCATGAATCACAGGGATGATACTAATCACGTCATCTTTTTTGATGATAGTCATTTTTCCTTCTCGTGCAGAAGAATCAGCCCCATTAATTGCCACCAAGATATTATTTACATCGATGGTTGGCGTGTTTTCTGGTTTGAGGTCCTGTACTAGTTCAAGGAGTTTTTCAAGGGTAATGTCATCTGCATCTAACTGTAATTGATCCTTCTCAAAGGATTTTTTTGCTCCTCCTACGAATTTTACTAGCACCATGATTTAGAGTTGATTTGTTTAGGAAATTAAATTTTTGAAAATTATTCAGTTTTTTCTTCTGAAGGCTCGCTTGGTGTTTCTGTTTCTGGGGTTTCAGCGCCAATTTCAATGACTGTTTCCTCAGATTCGGTTTCTGGTTCTGCTTCTACTTCAATGACTTCTTCAGTAGGAGCAACATCTTCTTTTGAAGCCTCGATTTGGGATTGTTTGATTTCTTCCTCGCGTTTTTCAGTTTTGATAAATTTAGTAATATATCCTGCAACTTCGTTTTTCAGTCCTTTTGAGCGGATGATTGCTACTTGATCTAGTGACTTTTTGTTATCAGTAAAGCTTTCGTTAAATTTGGATTTGTGTTTGTCTAGTACTTCGTATGAAAGACGCTTAATCCTATCCACTCTTCCCATACCAAGTTGGGGTTTTTTATACCTATATTCCCAGAAAATTTCTTGTGTTTTTCTCTAGTAACGAAGTCATTTCATCATACTGCTTGTTTAGAATTTTTGAAGCGCAAAAAACCACACTTGGAATAAAACCAATCTGAGCAGACTTCATTTCAAAACATCTTGAGAATCTAACAGGACCATCTGTTTCAACCAAAATTTTATTCTCATTAGTTTTTGACAATAATGTTTGCTTGTCATTTGCATAAACCATTACTGGTCCATAAGAGACAAAGAAATCCATATCCATTGCTTTTTTTAGTTGCTTCTTGTTGCCATCAAACCAATGGAGTAAAGCGTTTTTTGTGCTATAAGATGTCATAACCTCAAAAACATCATCCAGACTCTTTCTGGAATGAATTGATACCGGTTTGTGGTGTTTTTCTGCAATTGATAAAAGAGATTCAAAAACTTGTTGTTGGTTTTTTTTATCTTCCTCTGATTGCACATAAGTTGGGTCCAATCCAATTTCCCCTACCCCGGAAATATTTTCTATGTTATCTTCAATCAAATTCACCATGTCATCTAAATTTTCATTTGCACATTCTGGATGAATTCCAATGAATGGCAAAATCAAGTCACTTTTCTTTGCAATCTCCAAAGTTTTTTTGGAATTAGAATAATCCATAGAGACGCAGCATGCCTTTATTTTCATGTGCGCCATTCCTGAAAGAATAGAATTCAGATCATCATCATATGCTGGATCAGATAAATGAATATGGGAATCAAACAACCAGGTCATTATTTTGTAAATTGAAAATAGTCTGTATAAATCGATTTCTTGGTGATATTTTTTCACTCGTTATCTTTTATCGCCAAAAATAAAGAATTACAGTAATGAAGTCCTCAGAATTAGGTCTATCTGCAATGTATAGAATTTTGAAAAAAGCTGGGGCAGAAAGAGTTAGTGACGAGTCTGCAGATGAACTCCGCCGAATTCTAGAGGAATTAGCAGAAGATATTGGAAAAAGTGCAGTAGATATGGCATCTCATGCAGGAAGAAAGACAGTCAAAGCAGAAGACGTCAAACTTGCCTCAAAACCTTTCATCAAATAATAATCTAAAGAGTTTAATTGTTGATTTTGTGTTTTTCAAAACGGTACTCTGGCAGAACGGTTATGCGTGGGCCTGCAAAGCCTATACAAGGGGGTTCGACTCCCTCGGGTACCTTTCTTATTCAACTAGGACTTTGCCTGCCATCCATGGATGGAGGGTACAAAAGTAATCAAAAGTTCCTTTTTCATCAAATGAGACAGTAAACAATTCCTCAGGATCCATATGTCCACTGTCAAACAAATCAGTTGGTTCAGCATATAATCCAGAAGTTACACTGTGAAATGCAACATCTTGATTTTTCCAAGTAACTTGTTCTCCTTGTTTTATTGTAATAACTGACGGAATATAGCATTCATCAGTCTTCTCACATCCGGGGCGAGATACCTTGGTGGGCATAATAACATCTGCCTCCAATGTGATTTCAGATTTTTCAACTTCAGGTTCTGGTGTGTCAGTTTGCATTGCGATAGCTGCTAGAGCCAAGACCACAACGCCAATAATTCCAACATAAATCACTTTTTTTCTCAAATCACATCACAGGCTGAACCAAGTTATAATGTAATTACCTAATTCTCTAAATATATAGCATATTAGAAAATCTGTTTGGCGCAAAACGAGAGTGGTCTGCTAGAGTATATCCCAGGTTCACAAGCACTATTAATTGAAAAAAAGTCCACACCGCCCCTTGAAGGATTTTCTGAGAACATCAGAGACAACATTCGTGAAAATGCAGAGAATTCTAAAAGTGAGGTTGAGAAGGGAAATAATTTTTTACAATGGGTACTAACCCGAGTCTTTGAGGCAACCGAAGATGATGCAGCTGATGCAATTGTTGATGGTGCAAACGATCTAGGAATTGATGCGTATCTTCCTGTTGATTTTTCAGATAACACCATTCGTTTATTTCAATCAAAATATGGAACATCTCACTCTTTGGAGGCAATTGCAAAATTCAAAGAAGATTCAAAACGTCTTTTGGCAAAAGATGTTACAAAAATGAGACCCGAGCTTGCCCAACTTGTAACTAAAATCAAAGAGAAAAACTTGAAGGTAAAGTGCTGCTATGTAACTGACCAAAAAGTAGAGTATGACGATGAAATCGTCGAAGTCTTAGATATTGATACAATTATTCAGAAATTATGGGATAGAATCAAAAAACCTGCAGCAGGTAAAAAATCCTCAATCAAGCTAGAAAGAATGCTTCGTCATGACAATACCATTCTTGGAATTTTGAAACTACGAGAGATTACAGAGTTTGTAAACAAGAACAGAGACTATGTGTTTGAGTCAAACATTAGGCAGTGGATGCAGTTTAAAACAACAGTAAACAAAGGTCTGCGCGAAACCCTGCAAAATAATCCGGGCAAATTTTTCTATTACAATAACGGAATAACAATAGTTGTCAGTGACTTTGAAGAGTTGGGTGACAACATGATAAAACTTTATGCGCCACAAATAGTAAACGGTGCACAGACATCAAACTCTATTTTGGATCACTCTAAGAGAACAAAGAACCTGGATGGTTCAATGACTGTAACAATAATCAAAGCAGATGACGAACAAGAACAAAACAACATTACAAAATACAGAAACTCGCAAAATTCTGTTAGAGGAAAAGACCTTGTATCACTGATGGATTTTCACAAGTCTATCAAGTCTCAATTAAAAAACTCTGGATACTTTTACGAGATTCAAGCAGGATCCTTTGATACCAAAGCAAAATCTAGTCAATGTGAGTACGAGGGAGACGCAACATACAACAAGTACCTGCCAGATAATCACAAAAAAGTTATCGTAGCAAAAGATGCCATTCAAGTTTTAGTTGCAGGAATAGAGCAAAGACCAACTGAAGCTTACAGTTCTCCTGCGCAGTTCCTGCCAAGAGGAAGTAAGTACGATGATGTGTTCAATGACAACCTAAAAGATGACTACAAGGTTTTGCTGTATCCTTATCTGGTAAAAGAATATGCAAAAAAAGTTTTGAAGTACGGCAAAAAAGGCGGACACAAGACAAAAAGATATGCCACATTGTTTTATGTTGCAGTGTACTTTAGAATAATGCATAAAAGAATTCTTGAAAGCAAGGGCGATTTTAAAAAAGACGTTGTAAAGCTAGAGCCCATATTTCGCAGCTTCAAGTTGAATTCAAAAATTCTAAAGATTACAGACATTGTAGTCACAAAGTTTCTGGAGGATACCATAGTTGATGATGAGATAGAGTTGGCAAACACCAAGCACAATTTCTTCTCACAACACGTGTGGAATGATACAATGCTGCGGGTTTTGGATAAGAAAATAAAGCAAGAAGAAGAAGAGATTCTTTCGCTGAAAAAGCTGGTAGATAATTTATTTTAAAGGCAGTAGCCCAACCAAGTAAAAAACTTGCAGGAGGTTTACATTGGCCAGACTGACTACCTAAATTTCGTAGAAACAGGTGATATTTAACATAATTTTTTGGGAACGCTGCAAACCCAGAATGTTTTTTATATCGATTAAAAAGAGCAAGGATACTTTGGCAACCAAACAAAAGTGTACAATCTGCAATGAAGAAGTAGAAATGAACTTTGTTCCAATGAAAGAATGGAAACTAGACGGAATACTTTGTGGGGATTGTTATTCCAAACAACTAAGCGACTTTTATCCAGGGGATCACGTCAGAGTAAACGAAGAATAACTTTATTTTGATTTTGAAAACTTGTTGGCATTCATGCAATTCCATGCAAGAGAATCATCTTTTACATTAGTCTCATCTAAGAACTCTATGTTGGTAACAGTTTTTTTCTTTTTTAGCAGATTAACCTGAAAACTGTTGAATTTTTTACATTTGCAGACCTCATACAAACAAGCATCATTGTCATTTTTGTCATGGTCTTCTGCTGCATGTCCACAATTACATACTGCATCTTTTTTTACATCCTTTAGGACTTTTTCAGAATAAATTCCAAGTCTTAGATATGCTTCTCCTTCATGACCCTTTTTGAAGCGTTCATAGTTTTCAGATTTTGGCAATACTTTGAAAAATGAGAGATTGTCCTGCGGATGCTCAGAGTCTGCACCCATGATAAACCAATAATGATCATCAACCTCTACGAATCTAATTTTTATTGAATGGTCAAGCCACCACCTAATGGAGTCATGCCAAAGATTTGTTGCTTGTTTTCTGTCAGAAAATAAAGGGACAACATTCATTCTAAGATCATAATACCTGTATGCCACTCCAATAATTTCATCAAACCATGGAACTGGGGATTGGGAAGACAATATCACAATAACCAGGCTTGAGCATATTTATCTGATCTGTAATATTGAGATTATCGGTAATACCCTTATATCTCAGTTGTACAATAACTCCTACATGGTTTCGTATAGAACTAGCATGCAGATTGTAGGAGATCTTTTGACTGCCACTGAGCAATCAGGTCAAGAAGGTATCAAAACAACAACCTTGCTTACAAAGGCTAATCTATCACACTCCAGACTATCAAAATTCTTGTCCAATTTGACCGGAGCAGGTCTGATTAACAAAATTGAATTTGATGGAAAAAACACATTTGTGATTACTCCAAAAGGTAGACAATACTTGGAGTCTTATGTGAAATTTGCAAATGTTGCAGAATCTTTCGGATTAGAACTTTAGATTCTATTTTTTGCCTCTTCTTTTAGCGTTGGCTCTTTGTCTTGCTTTTCTATCTTTGTAGGAACCATATACAATAATTATGAAGAGTCCCGCTATTGCCCCATAAAACAAATCTAAACGTGGGTTTTCTTTAATTTCACCTGTACCCATATCAATAAATGAAATTGGCATAGTTACCACTAAAAAAATCATAATTATCATAAGGTATTTGTCCATAAATTGTTCTGTTTACAAAACCATATATCTTTTTGATGGGGCAGAACATCAACTGAGATTATGATTAAAGCTCTTGAAATTATTGGATTTGCCCTGATTGGTGGAACGATCTATTCGTATT
>JBMSGE010000016.1:0-17318 GCA_049414205.1 Nitrosopumilaceae archaeon | reverse complement strand
GAAGGCAATACTCATAATCTGGAGGTCGCGGGTTCGAAACCCGCCCCCGGCATATACAATTTAGTTCGATGCCACAATCTAGTGTAAAGTTATTTTTTATCTTGAAAAATAATTAATCCACATCAAATAGTAATACCATCACCAGAATATCGTGGGATCTTTTTTGGAATATCAAAAATTTCTAATGACTTTAAAAATTCTATTTGCTCTGGGACGGATTTTGGATCACCGAATGATACTAAAATCCTATCATTATGTTCAAAAACGTACTCTGACAAATCTGAATTATACTGTTTTCCATTCACATAAAACGAAAGTGTCTTGCCATCACCAGAACAAAATCTGCCAGAATCATCGTCTGAAGAATAGTTAAGAACAAAACATTCAGGAGTCAATTTCATTCCAATAGATGCAAAAAGCATCTCCAAAGGAACTCCTGAAGCATGTTTGTGAAGTATGTAGGGGTTTTGATTTTCAAAGTGAATGTATTTACTTGTCAATTGAAATTTTGAATATCCAAAGTTTAGTAGTTCTTCATTTACGAAAATAACAATTGCTGCATGAGCATGCTCACTGCCATATTCTCCTACATCATATTGTAGTGCTAACTTTCTTTCAGGATCTACAATTAAAGAATTTTGTATTATTCGTGAGTCAATTTCACTTTGATTTACAAAATAGTATGTAAAGAACCCCCCTGCAACTATTACAAAGGCAATTGCCATTATCCAAATTCCTTTGCTTTTTGATTTTGGGACCTCCGGAGATATATCATAATAAGCAAAACTGCTTTCCTCATAGCGTCCAGGTAAACTATGGTCTGATTCACTATCTAAAGGAAGTATCTTTTTTTTATCTTGTGACAATTGTTATCTTGTGAATTCTAATTCTATAAATTTTGAATAGATAAAGAATTACCTTCTTTTCTTGCGTTTCAGATAGTCTGAAATTATCTTTCCGGCCAATTCGTCAGGAGTTACTTCACTTTTGTTTGATTCTCTTGCTAGTTTACGGGCATTTGTCTTTGATAATTTGAAGGAGACATTTTGTTTGATTAACATGGATTTTGCTCTCTTCAATAGTTTCAGATGAGAGGATTTTGGAGATTGAGCAAGGGCTGCCAGGTATTTTTTTCTTAGTGGAGAGTCAAGTCTAGATAGTTTTTCGATTAATTTTTCTGCTTTAGAGACATTAGGTATGATTTGGTAAAGTTTTGTAGCCTCATCACGTGAGATTTGAGAGGGAACGTATTCTTTTAATTTTGCAGGTACTCCGGCAAATCCAAGGTATTTGTTTAGAGTCTGTACAGACATGCCCATTGATCTTGCAGCAGTAGTTTTTCCTACCTGTTCGTTTAAGAATTTGCAAGCATCTGCTATTTCCTTATGATTCATGTCATTTCTATGGATATTTTCTACAACAGATGCTGCTTTTGCGTTTTCTAGATCATATGCAGTTTGTTTAGTTAGAAGATGTACTGGAATTTTTTTTGCGCCAAGCCTTTTCATGGCGGCAAGCCTACGTTGACCAGACATTAACAGGTAAGTATTTCGGTCTTGTTTTTGGACAAGAGGGGGATTAAGCAAGCCTTCTGTTTTAATTGATTTAGCAAGCTCAGAAATGCCTTCTCTATCTAGTTTTCTTGCTTGGGCTTCTCGCCAGACCTTAATTTGTTTAACAGGGATTTCCTTTAAGCGATATGAAATAACAGGTTTGTATCTTCTTGCCACACATATGATCTAAATCATGGTGTCTTAAGTGGTATTTGTCTATTGTAAATTATCAAAGCTCTATTTCTTTAAGCTAAATTTTACTTGTTAAAATAAAATAAACGAAATTAAATCAAATTTACCTAGATAGCCTAATTTTTTGAAAATTTCAATTAATTTTATTTTAAAAAGTCATTGTTAGAAAATTCATAATTGGTTTAGTTATTAGATTTGGTTTTAGATGAATAGATAATGGCGTCATTAAAGTTATGAAAATCAAAAGTGTAAGATATGGAATTAGTTTCTTAAACAGATAAGCAATTCAAGTATGAAATTAGTTTGTTCATCAATTTGGACAAATATTTTAATGTGAAATTATATTTGATTCAGATTAATGAAATATGGGTGTTGTAAAGAATGCACTTGTGCCTCTCCAAAAACCAGAGATCCTGGGTGTACTTGTAAAAACCACGATCAGTATGAATAAGATTAGTCCCACAGATATCTCAAGACACTTTCAACCACATGATTTCAGAAAAAATTATCCGTAAAACAATTTGTCCAAATTGATTTTAGTATTATAGATAATAAATAATTATAAAAATTACAATTTATGGGTTTTCATAATTTTTTTGATCAAACCATAGAACGGAAGTTTTGTTAAATGCAGATAAGAATTTTGCATAGGAGTCCATCATTGAATGCATCAAGTTGTCATAAACCTGGAGGTTAGACTTTTGTGCCTGGATGTTTTGTTCTTTTATTTTGGAGAATAGTTCAATTTGGTTAAGATACGCCTCAGTAAGTGTGTTGGAATATTTTTGATATGCTGCTAGGATTCCTTGATCAATGTTTAATTTATCAAAAAACTCTTTTTCTGAAATGTAACAAGTCCCAAAAACATCTTCCAGAGTGTGCAAATATGCAGTATAAAGATCCGAATATTGTTGAAAGTTAGAGGGAATTTGCGATTCTAATTTTTGAATAATTCTTGAAGTGTCTTCTTTCATTACATCACATACAGATATTTTTTTGTCTTTGTTTGATTTTGAAGAATCTTTGGAGTTACTCATGTTTCATAATATTCAAGGATACTAATATCTTAATTGCCAAATTAAGAGATTACAGGTAAGTTATTCTTTGAAGAATTATTTTGTTATTCTAAACTTTGAAAGCAGAAGAACCACATGACTAGTCTAGATTTTTGTAGTACAGCTTGATTACATTATCTACAATCTTGTTGGTATCTGCGTCTTTTTCAGTGCTAACTAGTAACAAATTATCATCACCAAGATAGAATGAGAATCGTTTTACCTTGTCATATTCGGCCAGAGTATAGATTGTTTTTCCAAGCCATTGAGACATTTCTTTTCTGGCTTTCCAATCCATCACCGAGAGGTTAACTAGCTCGTTTTCTCGACGTTCGGTGAGAAGGTTTGTAACTCCTTCTCGTATACCTCCTCCTAATTTTACAGCCCACTCATCATAGGCAGTGGCAAATCTGATTTTTGAGTCAGATTCTAAAATTTCCGAACAGAATTTCTCAAAGTCCATGATTTATCCCATATTCTCTTAATTATTAGGGTTTTACAGCCTGGTTTAGTGATTTAATTTTTTTATTTGCTTATTAATTGACGCCACGTTATTTTTCCAAATATCGATAAATTCCCGGTGTTTTTCTATTTCCTTTTTTATTCTCTTAAATTCCTCGTCATTAGTTAGTTCCAATTGTTTTTCAAGTCTTGTTTTTGCCAAAGTGTAAAATTTCAATTTTTCTTCAGCCTCCGCTAACTTTTTTTCTTGGTATTTTTTGACTTTATCTTTGAGAAAATTCAAGATAAGTGAGTGAAGATTTTACAATTAAAAAAATATTCTAAATTCTATAGGCTTTGAAGTCCTTAAAATCTTGAAAATTATCCTGATTATAAATAAAACATAGAATCTCTATTTTCTTTGTTCAAGTTGAACAAACAGATAGTTATGATCTTTTCTGAGCAAATAAAGTAATGAATATCCTACATGTGGATGATTCTCCAGAAATATGTCAGCTTTACCAAGATATGCTATCAACCCAAGATCATAAAGTGCAGAGTGTGAATGATGGAAGAGAAGGGTTGAATTTGGTTTTAAAAAACGATTATGATCTGATTCTTCTTGATATTTGCATGCCAAAGTATAGTGGGATGGAATTTATTCATGATTTGAAGGTAAAACGTCCCTCAGAGCTAAAAAAAGTAATAGTTGTGAGCGTGTTAGAGTTAACTGAAAGTCATAGAAATGAACTTTTGAAGATAGGGATTCACTCTGTTGAAGAAAAGCCTTCAACTATACAAAAACTTGAAACGATGAAGAAGGATTTATTGTTACGTTAGCAATTTTTAATGTAATTTTAGCAGAGTGATAAGTATCAGATTAAAAAATTTTTATGAATGAACTTTACAAAATATCAAAAAAGAAAAAAGTATTTCTCCCTATTGAAAGGGATCGATGAATGGACAATTGACTATATGATCAGAGTCCATTGGTCTTGCAAGTCCAACTGAAATCAATCCTGCCTCTTGATAGGCATCAATGTCGGCTTTAGTTTCAAGAACGGCGGGGCTTGTTTGATCTTCCCAGCCAATCATGAATATTCTCCACATTGGGGAATAGTTAGCATCACCTGGTGCACCTGCTGCGATTCCGGGTTGGAATCCTAGTGGACCTGATCCTGTAATTCCGTTTTTGAATTGAAATAGATCTACTGCTGCAGAGTTTGCAATCAAACTAGCAGATGTTGGTGCATCAACTACTCCCATCATTCCTGCCGGACCGCTTGGAGTAGCATCAGTGACAATATAGTAGATTGTTCTACCATCTGGTCCCCAACCTCTATGAGCTATGAATGTTACAGTCATCTCCTCAGTGTCAATATCCAGTACTTGGCCTCCGCCGTATGGTGTATCATCAGCTAGAGTCTTGTCTTCTTTTACCATCATCTGACCTTCTGGCCAAACAATCTGTGGCATATTCAAGACTACCGGAACTTCAGATAGTGTAATCTCACCTGCATCTTCAGCTGCCTCAATCATCTCCTCAGAATCTAAGACTCTTGGAGTTTCGCCTTCATTCCAAGTTACATGTACATGTGCAGTTAGTGCACTGTAAGTTTCTGGTTGTGCAGGTGTGCTGGTAAATACTTCGCCTTGGAAGTTATGGACACCGTCACCTGGAACTCCGTTTGTAAACATGTATGTTGTAGATAGTGCTTCTTCTGGTGCGTTTGCCAAAAGTGGGGCAAGTTCTACTTTCCATCCCTGGTTTTCAGTTATGACTTCTGCATGTGTAGGATCACTGGAGTCAGTTATGATATAGTATACTGATTCACCGTTGTAGAATCCTTGATGCATTGGAATGGTGGCCGGAACATTAGCTCTTGATAATGCAAGTAATGAGCCAGGAGATGAAATTTCTTCTCCTTCCACTATGGTTACATTGTCATTTGCTGAAACGATTGTTCCCCATCCTCGTGCTTCTATTTTCTTTGCAGAGGACTCATGCAGACAAGCATGATTGCCTGTTTGAGTTTTTTTTACAAGAACATCTCCATCTTTACAAGTTACCATATCAATTGCAAATGAATCAGAGATGATGTTTGGACTAACAAATATCATCATCAAGGGAATCATTGCAACGATGGTCAATTTTGTTGTAAGTTTTGATGTCATTGATTGGAAAAATGAGAAATACTATAAAATATTTTTACCAAGTTTACACCACTATGGATGATCTTTGGTTATCCAATAAGATTTAGAATTTTTTTAGCTGTATCATCTATATCCACATTAGGTTCTGCAGAAACGAAGAGCACCATCCCATCTACCAAAAAAGTCAAAGTAACTACATTTGTTCTCCTTGCTGCGGCATATTCAACTGGGCCCAAATTATCATCAAAATCCTGCCTGGTTCTTATCCGTAAAACAGCCTCGATGAACATTTTTTTTCTTTCCTCCTCATTTTTTAGAGGAGTAACGTCCTTTCGAAAACTACCTGCAATTTGGTTTCCCATCATATCTAAAAATCCAGCAAATCTGATTTCAGGCTCATTTGCAAGCAAGTCACATTTTTGCTGAAGATTTTGTGGTTTTGATGACATATTTCATAATACAGGTTTTTTGGATAAATATAATCTATTGAATTTCAGTTTTGATATTTCAGGAATTGTTAGAGATATAGAAATTTAGGAGAATTAAAAATTAAATTCTTTTTGATAGTTTCTTTTGGGCAAAAATGGTTCCAATCATTCCAGAAATAGCTCCAGGTATAATTGTCATTAACCAAACGTTTCCAATAATATCTGAAGAAGTGTGAATTACATCATATGAAAAGACATCATTGTAAACATAAAATTCTAGAAAGGTCATTGCAAACATTGGAAAACAAAACATGAAAAACATAGAACCCAATACAGCGCCTGAGATCTTATCTGAATGTTTTTGGATAAACCCACTGGTAGTTTTATTCAAAACATAATCTGCAAATATCGCACTAATCATTGGCGCTACAAACCAAGGAAGATAAAACAAAAGTTTCTCCGAAGTAAAAATATTTGAAGTCACATTCATCGTAATAAACACAAAGGCTGATGCACTAGCTACACCAAACATGTTACTAGATTTTGAAACCGTCCAGAAAACTAAGGAGAATGCAAAAGGAAGAAGTGCAACTCCTAAAACTAACGCAACGCTGGGATTTGGATTAAAATTATGGGTATCCCCATCAGAAATTGGCAGAACAAAGAAAAAGATCAACCACATTACACTAAACCAAAACACTCCAAAGGATATAGGAAGAATGATTTTTAGAAAATTGCTATTTTTTTGAGTCTCAGAATGAATCCTTACAAAACCAATGGTAGAGCCAACAGACACCATCATAATTCCAACTGCAAGGGTAAGATGTGTTGGACTAAGCAATCCATCTATTCCAAACCATTCATGCCAGTAAAAATCTCCAGGACCTGCAATTATTTGCATCAAAGCTCCAATGATGATAATTTTACTACCAAAAACAAATGGTCTTCTCCTCATTTCCTTGTTTTTTAGAATAAGGGCTAAACCTAGAATGCCACTAATCAGACTAATCCCTACTCCCGTATAGAGAACCATATGCGATGGCGTAAAGAAAGTCTCAGGAGTTCGTAGTAGATGAGAGGTTATATCCCAACTCGCCCCCCACATTGAAAGACTTACGCCTACAAGAGCAATCATAAAAGAAATCAAAAATAATTTCTGTACATCAAATTTTAGAAAAGTTGTCTTTGAGGTTTTCAATTATTGAAACTGAATTAGAGATGTTGATAAATTCTTCTAATTATAAATTAATGACAAATTACAAGTTACCATCTTAAACGATTGGGCAAAAGTTGCCCAATCATAGGACGCAAGGCCAGATAATAGACAAAAACATTATACTATCACTGGTTAATTTACAAAAATTTTTGATCAAAATTTACTTAAAAGGAACTCGTAGAAATTATTAGTATCAATCATTAGTACAGCCTAAATATCTTTTTGAAATAATAAGTTTGATTGGAACTGTCACCAAAAAACAAATCGTTTTTGGTCTTAAGATCCAATTTTAAAAATTATTTTTAATCGAATGTAGGATTAGCTAATTTTGTAATAATTAATATCTAGCAAAGAAAAAGTTTGTTTAAGATGAGAAGTGAATCATGTCGTAATTGTGGCAATACCATTTCAGTTTTAAAATACTGTGAAGTTTGTAAACAGCCCAAACAATTAAGATGTGAAATGTGTTTAAAATATGTAGATGATCCTATTCACTCTAAATGTGATACAATTACTGCCGGTTGTAGCTAGCAAAGAAAGATTTTTGAATTAATCATTTTTGTGCAATTACCAAATCTACTTTGTAATGTAGTTTTGTCCTGGGATTTAATTTAAGATTCCATGTTATATTAGAAGGATTATTCGTACCAAGAATTATCTTAAATCCAAATTTTCTCAGATTTTTTCTCAAGGCTTTTTCATCAAGAGGTTTTTTAACAGAATTTTTCCCTCTATCATAGTCATACGGGTCGGAAATTAGTAAATGTCCTTTTGTAATTTGATTGTTAATTTGGTTTAAAAAATCCAATGGCTCTACAAGCTCAAGTAAATTTAGAGCCAAAATCAGATCAAATTTAGTTTTCCCAAATACAGGTGAAAAAGAATCTGCGATTATAAAATCAAGATTTTCTTTGGGATTTTTCTGAGCAATTTTAAGTGCTTCAAAGGAGCGATCAATCCCAAAAACAGTCTGACTTGATTCAGATAGATACTTACTGATAGTTCCAATAGAGCAACCATATTCTAAAGATAATTTTGAGGAAGGAAGTTGCTCTATCTTCTTTTTGATTGTAGAATAGAATTTTGATCGTGTACTTTCTTGATAGATTTTTGTCCATCTTTTTTCAAGATTTGAACGATCTTCGATGTTTTTGATATTATTAGTAAGAGATTTTTTTAGAAATAATTTCATTTTAGGAGACACTGAATTGACAAGTTTTCCCCCAAGTGTTCTTCTATTTGAGATATATGATGAAAAATCATCCCAAATGATAGGTAATTTTTCAATTATAGGGTATACGGATTCACAGTTTTTGCAATGTAAAAATCCCTCCTCGATCTCATTTTGCTTTTTTAAAATGTCCAACTCTAATTTTGAATTACATTTTATGCATCTTATGTAATCCAGAGTAAATTCTTTCAATAGTTAGAGATGTTGTTATTTTTGAATTAATAGTTTTTTTGAAATTCTTACCAAGATAATATTAAATGTAGTTCTGCTCGACTAGAAACAAAATGACTGAATATGATGAATTTGCCGAGGCATTAATCGACCAACTAGAAGTAGAAATTAATGAAGAGAAAGAAAACTCAGATTTAGCCTCAAAAATTGATGAGGATTCATCATTTAATCTGACCTTTGATTCATTGGAAAATGCAAGTAATGCAATTTTTCCATGGGTGAAAAATCAAATTAAAGAATTTACTGAATTGACTGTTCCTGAAACTACAAAAATTCAATTCCCAGAACTAATTGAATTAAAAAAATTAAAAGGAAAACGAATCTTTACTACCGATGATGCTAGAGAGTTTGTGGATTCACTAGTTGAAGCAATATCTAAAGAAGATATTGGAAAAATATCCAGTTTAATGAAACAAGATACTGTAAAATATTTAGTGTATTCAACCTATGCAAAAAATTACATTTCAAAAATATCAGTGACTTTTGGAGATTATTTAGAAGACACAATATATCTTAACAAATTATTTTTTTCTATTTTACCAAAAATAAAATTATACAGTCAAGGCCCTCCATTTGAGTCAGGATATGAAAAAATAAAATCTAGTTACATAGGTGCAGTCAAAATGGCAATGTTGGAAGAATCTATTCATGCAATTCAACATGATCTTTACAAGAGCAACAAAGAGGCGGTAAAAAAAGTAAATGAGGTGTATGAAGATTTGGCAAAAACAATTTTGGATTTGGATGACGATACACTTTCTAAGATTTTTGATTACATGAATTTAGATCCTGTTCCAGATGAATTTCCAATTGCTAAAAGAGCAAATCTCTATTTTGTATTAAACCCAGAATATTTTATTTTAGGAACCCTTCCTCCAGACCAGATGGCAACAAAGGAAGGTCAGATTGATACAAAGTTGGCCGAAATGATTCCTCAATTACCTGAGATTTATAGAAGATGGTTAAAACCCAGACAGCAGCAGCATGCAGCAATGACGGTAATTCAAGGTATGGCAAGTTTTGCAATAAGAAATATTCTAAAAGATGATCCAGATTTTAAAAATTATCTTTCTGTTTTCAAAGGTACAGATCTTACCAGTTTTACGGCTCAAAAGAATATGGGAATCAATTTTGCAGAGACAATTTATGGCAAATTAGGAAAACAAGCCTTCAAAAAATTGATTGATGAGCCCCCAGATACTCTAGAGTTAAAAGATTCACAGTTATACCTCAAAAGGATAACAGGATAATTGCAAGGAAAATTTGATCCGTTTGTTGCCGAATGGGTTTCTTTTGTTACAAATCCCAACTTTAACCTAGTAGAGAAATGCCTCAAATTTGCCCAAATTTTGGAATATCCTGATTTGGATATTGAGCAATACATACAGAAAATTAACTTGATGGGAAAAACACTACAAGAATCAGTTAGTGATGTGAAAAATCCTACATATTTGATCTCAATTCTTAACGAATTCCTTTTTGAAAAACTTGGGTATATGGGAGATGTTGATGATTACTATAATCCAAAAAACAATTTTCTCAATGAAGTTATTGATAAAAAATCAGGATTGCCAATTACCTTGTCAATTTTGTATGTAGAGATTGCAAAGTTTATCGGACTTGATTTGAAAATTGTTGGATTCCCTAGCCATGTTTTGGTAAAACATGGTGAAGAGATGATTTTAGATCCTTTTCATGATGGAAGGCCAGTTGACATAGATGATTTACAGGAAATACTGGATAGAAATTTTGACGGGCAGCTTGAATTCGAACCGGAATTTTTAGATGAGATAAAATCAGAAAAAATTTTAGTTAGACTTGTGAGGAATCTAAAAGTTTCATACTCACAATCATATGCTCATGAAAAAGCTTTGAGATGCGTAGACATGACTTTGGCAATAGAACCAGAATCGCCTGAAGATATTAGAGATAAAGGGTTACTAGAAGAAAAATTATTGAATCATGATACGGCATTAAAATATCTAAACAGCTATCTAGATCTAAATCCAAACGCAGAAGATGTAGATTATATTTTAGAATTAATTAGAGACATAAAAACAAAGACTAGTCAATAATTGAATCGACGTCTTGTCCTTTCTTAATCAGACTAATTTCATGTCGTGCAATTTTGTTTCTTAGTGCGTGCTTCATTAGGTCAACTTCACTGCGAAGTAAAGCAATCTCATCTTCGAGTTTAGCGACTCGTTCATAGATTGTTTCTGCATCTGAACTCATGATTATTTATCATTAAAAAATTGTCTTAAAAAGTTATGGGTAAATTTTTTGATGGACAGGTTAGCTTTTTGAACTATAATTCAAACTCTTGTCGGCACTTTTCACACTTTCCTCTTTCTTCTCCTGGTTGGCCAAGAATGAAGATTTTACCTATAGTCATGCATTCGGGACACATTCCGGTGGTTGCGTTTTTAGGTCCACTGCGTATAATTTTCTGAGATTTTCTTCGTCCCATGTCTATCTAGCCAGAAACGGTCTATTAAATTTAATTTAATGGCGCGGGGAGGGGGATTTGAACCCCCGTGTCCAGAAGGACATAGGATTAGCAATCCTACGCCATACCGGGCTAGGCGACCCCCGCATGAAAGATGCTTGAATTAATCTGTAAATAAATTCATTCGTCGCCAAATTGGCTGTAATTATTAACGATATCATCGATTGGAACTCGTTTTCCTCCAACAATCTTCAGATCAACTGTCAATTTCGTATCCTCAATAGTGATGATGTTGTACGTATTCTCAAATAATCCTCTTACCCTCTCAGATGTCGCGGTACCAGCATTTACCACCATTAATTTTCCAAAATTCCATACCCATGGACGATGTTTGTGGCCACACAATACTAAATCAACATTAGTATCCAAAATGGTTCTTAGAACATCTCCAGCGTCAACTACAGTCAATTGATCCGAACCAGTATCAGGAATCGCAACAAGATGATGATGCATAGCCAAAATCTTGACTTTGTCTTTGTATTTTTTCATGGTTCTCTCTAACCACAGGTTTTGTCTATATCCAACTTCACCTTCATTTCTGTCCGGTCTTGCAGTCCCAACTGTAATTAAAACAACTTTGTCGTTTAGTTCATTAACAGTTTCAAATGGGAAATATTTTTTGAATAGCAGGTATCCAGTGTTTCTATAATCATGGTTTCCACTAATTGATACAATTTTTTTTGCGTTAAATTTAGTGAGAAGATTTTTGCATTGTTCATATTCTTTCATCAAACCTTCGTTTGTTAAATCTCCAGTTACAACAATATAATCTGGATGAAGTTGATTTACTTCATTAACTAAAGTTTCAAATTTTTCGGGTAAAAATTGGGATCCTACATGTAAATCAGAAATTTGCACAATTATCATTTTAATTATTGTTGTAAGATTATTTAATAAACTATCACCAATAGTTATGGAAATCAATTTTTTAACTCAAGGTAGAATTAAATAATAAACCAATCAAATTTTGCCAGTTTTGAGTAAAAAGGCAGCAGTTATGAAGGGAGATGGAATTGGACCCGAAGTTGTAGATTCAATGCTCAGAGTTTTGAAGGAATGTAATTTTCAATCAGAGTTAATTCTTTGCGAGGCAGGCTCAGAACAGTGGGACAAAAATGGTAGAAAAGATGCATCATACATTCCAGATGCCACCATGAAGACTTTGGAAGAATCAGATTGCTGTTTCAAAGGTCCAACTACCACAATACCAGTTCCAGGTGCACCAAGAAGCGTTGCAGTTACATTAAGACAGAAATTTGATCTTTATGCAAATATCAGACCAACTAAAACTTATGATAGATTGACTCCCGATAGAAAACTTGATTGTGTGTGTTTCAGAGAAGCAACTGAAGGACTCTATACGGGTGTAGAGGCAAAAATTACAGATGATGCAGCAATTGCAATTAGAAAAATTACAAGGCATGGGAGTAGAAGATTGGTTGATTCTGCAGTAGATTGGGCAAATAAATTCAACATGAAAAAAATGGTTGCAGTTACAAAAAGAAATATTCTAAAGCAAACGGATGGAATATTTTGGGATGAAACACAAAAAGCAGTTGAAGGAACTGGAATTGAATTGTCTGAAATCTATATCGATAACATGGCACAGCAGATGGTAATTGCAACTGAACAGTTTAACGGCTCAGTATTAGTTAGTACCAATTTATTTATGGATATTATCTCGGAGCTTGCATCAGCACTTGTAGGTTCAATTGGATTAATTTATTCTGCAAATATTGGTGACAATTATGCAATGTTTGAGGCAGCACATGGTAGTGCCCCACAATTTGCAGGGCAGAACAAAGTAAATCCAACTGCAACTGTACTTTCTGGTGCATGGATGGCAGATTATCTAGGTGAAAGAGAGATTAGAGATGCAATTTTTGCTGCAACTGAGCAAGTAATCAATGAAGGTAAAACAGTAACTTGGGATATTGGTGGGAATGCAACCACTACACAAATGACTGATTCAATTATAGAATACGCAAAAAATAATCTTAGAAAATAATCAGATTTTTACAGATTCAACTAAAATTAATTCTTCAAAAAATAGTTTCTTTTTAGCAATAATTTGGGATTCAAGCCCAAATTTTTGTGCGTAATCTATTAGTTTTTGATAATTCGAAAGAGAAGATGTCACAAAAAGGAATTTTCCTCGTGGTTTCATTTTACCAAAAACAGAATCAAAGATTTTCTTGGGGATTTGGAATCCCTCTTTTCCTCCATCAGTAGCAACATCAATAATTTCTTCGGTTGCAAGATATGGTAAATTACAGATTATCAAATCAAATTGGTAATTTATTGCATCAGCGCCGTTGCAGCAAATTAGATTACTTGTTTTGTAAGTCTGGTTTTTTAAAACTTTAAAATTAATATCAGTACCAATAACAAATGAGAAATTTTTACATAAAAGTTGAGTAAGATATCCAGAACCACTTCCCACATCTAATGCAGAGATTCCTTTTTCCTTTTCAACATAATCAGCTAAAAAGAAAGTGTCTTCTGCAGGCTTGTATTCATCATTTGTTACAAATTTCTTTTGCAATTTTCACTATTTCCTCTGTTGATAAATCATCTAATCGTTTTTCTGATGATGTTTCAAGCCCAAATTGTTTTAAAATATTTGAAATTTTTTTCCTTCTGTAAGAAAATATTTTGTTTATTACCTTAACTAGATCTTTGTTGATTGATTTTCTTTTTTTAATCTTTAATATGACTGAATCAACTTTAGGATTTGGAGTAAAATTCTGTTTTCCTACTTTGGAAATGGTTTGAATTTCCAAGGTATGATTTGCCAAAATAGTTATTGATCGTCTATCTTTGTGTGATTTTGTAAGTAGTTTATCAGCAAATTCTTTTTGTACCATAATTACGCCGTGTGAAAATGGAGTAATTGCAAGCCACTCTAGAGCATCTTTGCTTTTAGAATAAGGTAAATTTGAGACAAAAATTGTGAATTTATTTTTGTTCTTAAATCCATCACCGTGTTTTAACTCAAGATTTGCTATTTTTGAAAAAGTGTCTTTTGCTTTTTGAAACAATTCCTTATCGGCATCAATAGAAATGACTTTTTTGGCATTTTTACAAAGTTTTGGTGTCAAAATGCCCAATCCCGTGCCTATTTCATAAACTACATCATCAGTTGAAATATTGGCCTCGGTGATAATTTTTTCAGCAATTGATTGTGAGTTTAGAAAGTGTTGTCCCAGTTTTTTTCTCTTTATCATCTCTTTACAAAGAGATTCATTCTGCTTTCTCCTGTAACTTCACTCATAATTCGTTCGGTAATGTGCTTTATTGGTTCTTTAAATCCAACCCTTTCTTGCAAGTCAACATAACTCTCAAATTTTTTCTTGTCTCGTTCTTCTATCATTGTTTTCATGTATGTTTTTCCTATTCCAGGAATTAATTCCAGGGCATGGATTCTTGGAGTCAAGGGTTGTGCATTATTCAGATATTCCACAAAGCGTGATTCATTTTCAGAGACAATGTTTTCTATTACTGAAGGCAATTCCGTTTGAGCTGAAGAAGATATGTTATCATAATCTAATTTTCCTAAAACTGAAAGTACTTTTGTTCTCCCTTCTTTTCCAATGTAAATTTTTTCACCAATCTCAAAAGTAGAGTTTGGAATGCCAAGAATCTCTAAAATAGTTAACCTATCTTCACCGATAGCGGTAACAATAATCCCATCTCTTCCTCTTACGGTTGTTGATTTTCCACGAGGATTAAAATCTAAAACATATGCGTGTTCCTCATACTTTCTAGGTGAATGTTGCTCCTTGTACAAAATAAAAACCTCCACGAAAATTAAGAATGCCCCTTGAGGATATTGAGCATTTTTTCGAGAGTTTCAGCAAGAATAAGTTTCTTCCAACCAAATGTGAATGAACGTAATTCAGCCAGACTAGTTGGTCTAATATTTACAATTTCTACGGCTTCTTCTTCAGTTAGTTCACATTCTTTCATTAGTTGTTTTTTCATTTCTTTTGCTTCCTTTGGGTCTATTGTCACAAATTTTGAAACATAATCATATGTCCAACGTTGAATTTGATCCATTTCTTCAGGATCTACTTTTCCTAAAATTTCTTTAACTTCTGAAAGAGATACAGCTTGTTTCTTTTTTACTTCTTCCATATCATACACCGAATGGTTTGATATGATCTAATCTAGTGATTAAGGTTTTTGTTTTATTTCCTAATTTAACATCCAATGTTACTGCACGTCTTCCCACATTAGTGATATTTCCCACTTTTCCATGGTATCTTCTATGTGGCAAGCCTTTGTGCTGTCTAGGATCAATGATAACAAGTGCCTGTTCACCCTCTTGGTATTCCCTTAACAAGAAAGACACACCTCTTGGGGCTTTCTTAGTCATAACTTTCCTGGATTTATGCTTAAATCCGTGGGAACGACCAGAAGATTTCTTAGTTGCCATATCTGAGTTGAATCTTCTATAACCCTATTTTAACACTTTTCTTTGATATGGAGGATATTTTTCAAAATTCTTATAATTTCAAATGGCTGAAAAGGAAATTATGAGTTTTGGGACAGAAGTCAAACATTGTAAGAATTGTGGAAATTTAATGATAAGAGAAGATACTCAGATGCAATGGTTTTGTGTCAAATGTAAAGGGGAAAAATAAATCAAATAAAGAATTTTTTAAAATTAAAAAATTGTAAAAATAGGGCCTACATTTATCTAATTCATTAGAAAAAATATTTTATGAGTAATGACAAATCTTCTTCATTTGATGATTCAATGGATTTGTTTGTCTCTGAGTCTAAAAGATTACAAAACAAAATTGATAGTACTTTGAAAAACTCTAATGAGTTTTCCATATCTCAAATTGTAGAGATCTATCACCAGGTAATTAATGTAACATCAATGGCAAAAATTTTAAAAGAAAACACAAATCTAGAAGAGAGTTTTCTCTCCACTATTCAAGAGACAGAAAAATTCATCAAAGAGAAATTCAATACAACTCTTCATTCACAAATATCATCGCATCTACAAAAGTCAATTGAGAATCTTAAGAATGATCTAAAAAACATTAGTAAGAACAGAGACAATAAAACTAAAACAGAAATAGAGAATCAAGCAAAGATGTTTGAGCGCTTACGCCAATTTATGAGTACACAAGAATTTGTTGAACAATACGATAAGATATCAACTGAGTGAATCCAGTATCGGAAAATTTTGCAATGAGTTTATCAAGCCCTTTTTTAGCATATTTACCAATGAGTGAAGAGATTGCTAAGAATCTATGTCATCTAAAACAAGAATTTGTAAAAGCATACAAAGGAAATAGTCATATTCAGGAGATTATCCCGCTAACTAAATCAAAAACCTTTCCCATAGATGAAAAACATTTAGAATTGCTTCACGAATTTGCAAAAAAAAATCCCATCTACTATAATTCATACGAGCAGGTTATTGACAAAATTCCTTGCATGGTATATGAAGGAGACATAAACGAATATTGGTTAAACAGCATTAGTCAAGGAGCAAGTTATCAGCCTTTTTACCCAACATGGATAATGACTGCCTACATCATGGCACTTACTGCAAAAAATCTCAATTTCAAAGAGGTATTAGATATTGGTTCGGGAGATGGGCGTATTGCATATTGTGCAAAAATTTTAGATTTAGAGCCATACTCAATTGAAGTGGATGAATCTCTTGTAAAATTACAAAAACTGATAACTTTTTCAACTAAAATTGATTTTAATCCAAATTGTGCAGACGCGGTAGAATTTGATTATGCAAACATATCTCTGCAACAACCAGTATTTTTCATTGGAGGTCTTGCCCAAATGGGAGGCGATGTTTTGGCAACCAGCATCATGGAAAAATTAAAGAAAATACCAAATCTAAAAGAAAATACCGGGATGACATTTGCAGGAACTTATTCTAAAAAATATTTTCCAGGTACTTTATCAAATGACATGTCAGAGGGGGGATGGAAATCAGTTATCGAAGATAATAACTTGAGTGTAATTAAAACAGTGGTTTTGCCTTCTGTATGGACATTTGATCAACCAATCGACACCCCATACATTTTTACAAAATTCAATTAAATTATTTGAAAATATTAAAAGAAAAAAGAGAAAAAATCTCTATACATCTGTTGGTGCAGAATCACTAAATTCTTCATCAAGTGCTTCAGCTAATGCCAATGTTTCAGGAGCTTCCATAGTTAACTCAGATCCTCCATCAGAATTTGTTACCTCTGTAGTTTCAACTACGGGGACTTCTGGTGTTTCTGCTACAGGAACTTCTGGTGTTTCTGCTACAGGAACTTCTG
>JBMSGE010000015.1:0-17373 GCA_049414205.1 Nitrosopumilaceae archaeon | reverse complement strand
GAAATTTCAGAAAAAGATGATTTTGATTTTCATGCAGGTTCTATTGTAAAATTACTTGGAGTAAAAGGATCTGTAAAAACTGCCCAAGCAATAATTGGTTCTGAATTAAAAAAATTATTGAGATAAAATCACCCACAAATAGTAAGCAAGGTATAAATGATGTTTGCAGAAAATCGTGGTATGTCATCCACAATATCATTACCAACATGCAGTTGTTGTCACAGACATATCATGCCTAATGATAAATGTGTAAAATTCAATTGCCCAAATTGTGGGGCTGATCTAATTTGGAGATGTGAAAGTTGCAGAGAAGCAGCAAGAAATTATACTTGTTCAGAATGCAACTTTCAGGGGCCTTAGAAATTGGCAGAATTATTACTTGTAACCAAAATCCTTCCATTAGGACCAGAAGTAGATTTAGACAAATTAGCTGAATCCATCAAGGGAGCACTGAAAGAAGGTCAAAAAATGAAAAGACATGCAAAAGAGCCATTGGCTTTTGGAATGTTTTTCATCAAAGCAGAATTTATTGTAAATGACGCAGAAGGACAAATGGACGCTCTAGAAGACGCAGTAAAATCTGTCGAAGGGGTCAGCGAATTTGAAGTCATCAACATGAGTAGAATGTCTGTTGACATGAAATAGGTGAGTTTTTGGCACGCAAAGAAGAACCTTTGCAAATGAGAATCGGAGAAGCAAAACAACGAGACGTAGGTAAAAAACGAGCTCGAATCGGACCCGAAGCTATGGATTATCTCAAAGTTACTCCTGGAGATATCATTGATGTCATGGGTTCAAGATCAAGCTGTGCAGTAGTTTGGCCAGTTGATGAGGATGAAAAACTTCCAGACATTATTAGAATAGATGGTCAAACACGGAAAAATATAGGAGCATCACTAAATGATATAGTAAAAGTAAAAAAAGTTAGTACAAAGATTGCAAAATCAGTTGCACTTACACCTCTTAATGATACGGTAACAGTTGATAAAGAATTTACAGACTTTGTAAAGAATCGATTAAAGGGATTACCCATTTCACATGGAGATGAAATCTCTGTAATGATTTTAGGAAATTCAATGGACTTTAAAATTACCAAGACATCTCCAAAACACGTAGTAAAGATTGACCGTTCTACTACTCTTACAATATCAACCGAGCCATCAGTAGATAGGAAATTAAGAGTGACCTACGAGGAAGTTGGAGGTTTAGGTATAGAAGTAAAAGCCATGAGAGAAATAGTAGAGCTCCCCCTAAAGCATCCAGAATTATTTGCAAGATTAGGCGTTGAACCACATAGTGGAATTTTGCTTTATGGGCCACCGGGTTGTGGTAAGACCCTGATTGCAAAAGTCCTGGCAAGCGAATCTGAGGCAAATATGTTTTTGATTAATGGTCCAGAAATTATGAACAAGTATTATGGAGAAACCGAAGCCAAGCTTAGAGACATGTTCAAGGAGGCAAAAGATAATTCTCCAAGTATTGTTTTTATTGATGAGATAGATGCCATTGCACCTAAACGAGAAGAGGCTTACGGTGATGTTGAAAAAAGAGTCGTAGCTCAATTGTTGGCATTAATGGATGGTCTAAATGATAGAGGAAATGTAATTGTGCTTGGCGCCACAAATAGACCAGATAGTATCGATCCTGCTTTAAGAAGACCTGGAAGATTTGACAGAGAATTTGAAATTTCAGTACCAAATGAAGATGGAAGACTAGAGATTCTCCTCATCCACACAAGAGGAATGCCAGTTGCCGAAGAAATTGATCTTAAAGAATTGGCAGCAGAGCTTCATGGTTATACTGGTGCAGACATAAAATCTCTATGTAGAGAAGCTGCCATGAAATCAATTAGAAGATATCTTCCAGAGATAGACTTGGAAAGTGAAAAGATACCATCTGAAGTTTTACAATCAATGCAAATCAAGCTTATTGATTTCTATGATGCAATGCACGAAGTAGTTCCAACTGCAATGAGAGAATTTTATGTAGAAAGATCCAAGGTTTGGTGGCAAGATGTAGGAGGGCTAGAAGATGTCAAAGAAGCATTAACAGATAATTTGATTTCTGCGATGAAAGAGCCAACTAAATTTACAAAAATGGGCATCAAGCCTCCCAAAGGAGCTTTGATTTACGGTCCACCGGGTTGCGGTAAGACCATGATTGCAAGAGCACTTGCAACTGAAAGTGGGGCCAACATGATTTTAGTAAAAGGACCCGAATTATTATCAAAATGGGTAGGAGAATCTGAAAAGGGAATAAGAGAAATATTCCGAAAAGCAAAAGCATCATCTCCTTGTGTGGTAATTTTTGACGAATTAGATTCTCTTGTTCGTTCTAAATCAGGAGAAGGAGGAGTAAGTGAAACTGTTCTTAGCCAATTGTTAACTGAGATTGAAGAGGGAATATCATCACGAGTGGTGGTAGTTGGTATAACAAACAGACCTGATGTGTTAGATAATTCTCTATTAAGGACAGGAAGATTGGATTTAGTACTATATGTTCCCCCACCCGATGAAAAAGGCAGGTTAGAAATTATCAAAATTTTAACTGAAAAAATGCCATTGGATAAAGATGTCAAATTACAAGAGATTGCCGTAGCTACTCAAAATTATTCTGGTGCAGATTTGGCAGCATTGTGTAGAGAAGCTGCAATTCAAGCAATGAGAAATGATTCTGGAAAAATTACAAGTAAAGACTTTGCAAATAGTTTGAAACAAGTAAGACCATCAATTACTAAAGAAGTAGACCAATGGTACAACACAGTAAGAGAAAGTATATCTAACGTAGTCCCCAAATCAAGAGATAAATCATTTTACGGTTAATCATGGCAATTCCAATAAGAAACACAGTATTTGACAAAGTAAAAGAAGCAGGATCACTTACAGATTCAGAATTATTCAAAGCTCTTGTAAAAGATGGATATGCCATGACAGAAGACAAATTCAACAAGTTGCTTTTAGATTTAGAAATCCTTGGTCTAATCAACGTCTCATGGATTACAAAAGACACAAGACGAATTGAAGTAGTAGTTGTTAAAGAAGAGATAGACGAGGTAGAAAAACAAAATAAAGAAGTAATGGAAAAAGACTACGAAGCTAGTTTTCCTGGTTTTGAAAAATAATTAATTTTTAAAATAGTGGAATGTGAAACGCAGCATCTAATGCAACTGCAACGAAAATTATTGTAAGGTATGGAGCAGTAACCTTGTAGGCTTTCCATGCAAATTCAGATGTAGGGGTTTTTGTAAGTTTGTAATGATATACCAACATAAGACCACCAGATGCAGCAGCAATTACTGTATATACAAGACCCATTCCAAAAGCAGAAATCATTAGAGAGTAAGGAAGGAGAATAAGAGTATTAGCTAAAATGTATTTTGATGTTTTTTGCATTCCAATTATTACTGGAAGCATTGGCACTTCTGCTTGAGCATATTCATCTTTAATTTTCATAGCCAAACACCAAAAGTGGGATGGAGTCCAAACAAATACCAAGAACCCAATAAGAAATCCTAACAAATCCATAGAACCAGTAGCAGCTGACCATCCAGCCCAAGCTGCTGCACTTCCAGCAATTCCACCTATTACGATGTTAGATGAATTTAATCTCTTTAACCAAGCTGTGTAGATTATGACATACGAAAAAATGCCCAAGGCGATAAAGAATGCCGAAACAGCGTTTAGCATAAAGTATCCATAAATTACTGAAATGCAACTTACGGCCAACCCATAGATCAGAACTTGAGAGGCAGAGATTCTTCCAGAAGGGATTGGTCTTTGACTCGTTCGTTTCATTTTTGGATCAATATCTCTATCATAGTAGTGATTAAGAGCGCTAGATCCTGCTGAGGCAAGAGAACCTGCGATTATAATATGTACAAGTCCAAGATTGTCCAATTCAGGTCCAACCAGTTTGCTAGCTGCATACATAGAGGTAACTGCAGTAATTACTAAAAGCACTATAATTCGTGGTTTAGATACCTCCACTATTTCCTTAAAACCCAATCTCACTCTTTCATCTTTAGTAGCCATTTAATTTATTCGACTTTGATGATCTATGGAATTTCAAAAGGAATAAGTATATCACCGCGACCAGCTAGCATGAATGAGTAACTGGGACCTCATGATGCCAGGCATGGGACTGACAGCCATAGGTTTGGCAGGTGTAGTTATTTCCTATGCAGGCCTTGCGCATACTTTCATTGATGGAATGCACGCATTAACAGGTCTTACCATGTTTATAGGATTGATTTTCCTTGCCACAGGAATTCTTGATGGCGGTGTTTCTACCAGTAACAGAGCAAAAGCAACAACCCTCGTAGTAATTTCAATTGCTCTAGGGTTTGGAATGTTTGCATTTACAATGAATACAATAGAATCCATGAATGTCTTTGCAGGCATCTTGGTGGCCATTGCATTTCCAGCAATAATTATTGCATATTTAGCAGCCAAAATGCCAACTCGAGTCAAACCGATTGGGGCAATCATAGCATTAGCATCCATTACAGGAATTGTTTCTTTTGTAGCATTTGGATTTGTTAGTCCCGATACATACATCATAGCAGAAGAAGTTGTGGAAGAAGAAATTGAAGTAGAGCTAGCAGGTCCAATATATCCAATTACAATATTAAAAAATTCAGCAGTAGAAGGGAATCCAGATTATGATCCTGATGTCGCATACGTTCCTCATGGTTTTGTTGTGGAGTGGATAAATGAAGATACGTTTGCACATACTGTGACAAGTTCTGAAGATGTTGGTGAAACTTTTGATTCTGGTTTAATTAATGAAGGTGAGAGTTATCGACTAGATACTAATGAATTAGATCTTGGAGAATACGAATACTTTTGTATTGTGCACCCATGGATGGTTTCTAAATTAATTATTGAAGAACCAAAAGAGCCAGTTACGGTTTCAATGCCAGAAGGAGCAGGAATTCAACAAGAAGGTCAGATTTACTATGATCCAGAGGTTATTCAGATTACCAGTGGCACCACCGTTATTTGGACTAATGATGATTCAGCTGCACATACTGTGACTTCAGGTACTGCACAAGGAGGACCAACAGGATTATTTGATTCAGGAATGGTTATGGCAGGAGATTCATTTGAATTTGCGTTTATTTCAGCAGGAAACGTGGACTACTATTGTGTTGTGCACCCATGGATGGTTGGCACTGTAGAAGTAGGATAAGATTGCCAAAAATCATCTTAACAGAAAACCAAAAAGAAATTCTTTCAACTCATGCAGAACAAGAAAATCCAAATGAATCATGTGCGATATTGTTTGGAAAAGAAACACAAGAAGTATCCAAGGTGGAAAAAATTTTTCTTACTGAGAACATTGAACAATCGCCCGTAAATTTCACAATCTCAGCAGAGCAAAGACTAGAGGCAGATAAAATTGAGAGAGAATCAGAATTAAAAATCATAGGCATATTTCATTCTCACCCTAACTCAGAAGCGTATCCATCAGATACCGATAAAAAATTCATGGAGATAAATCCGGGTGTATGGGTTATTTTTTCTGGGGCTTTGAAAAATTTCAAGGCATATGTTTTGGATAAGGGCATTAAAGAAATTCCAATAGAATTCACATGACTAGGATTGTAATCTAAAAGTCCCTCGTTTCCCGTCTGCAATACTCAAGGCAGATTTATCCGGAGATATAATTTTCCCAATAACATTTACAGGCGATGCAGGGGTGATTTCTCCCTCTTTACCAACAGGGGTTGGTCCATAAAAAAGGCAAATTGCTTTTCCAGTAGGCCAATATGCAACATCATTTAAGGCCACAGGAGATTTTGCATTTTCTTCTGGAATTTTAACTGGAGATGATGAAGAGTAAATCTCCTCGCCCCAGACATTAAGGTCTACATCAAATGGTAATGACTTTAAAAAAGAATTAACAGTGTTTGGAGAAAACGTATCATCTATTTCCAAGATAATTCTAGAGTTTTCAATTTCTAGTTGAACAGAGTATTTCATAATTTGTGGTATTAGACAGACTAGAAAAAATTTACTCTAAAAAATGTAGAAATTATTAGTATTTTAAAAAGGGGGACTGTCTGTTTTCTAGGCAATACATTCATAGCTATGTATATCTTTGAAGTATTCAATACAATAACATGGCAAAAAAAGGAGACATGGTATATCCTACAGGATACGAACCAACTCTCAAAGATGCCAAGGCCGCAGAAACTAGACAGTCACTTCTCAATGTAATTTTAGGCGACCACTCTCAGGAAATATCTGAAGATCTAGATACTGATCTTTTTGAAGTAATGAAAAGAAGAAGATCAACTAGGAAATTTGATGAAAAACCAGTAGAAGATTGGAAAGTTGATAAAATTTTGGCTGCTGCAGATACTGCTCCTACTGCAGGAAACTTTCAAGGATTTGAAATATTCTACATTAAAAATGAAAAATTAAAGGAAAAATTAGTTGAAGCAGCAAATAAGCAACCTTATGTTAATTCGCCTATTGTTTTAGTATACTGTAAAAATCCTAGTAGAGTAAAGTTGCAATTTCCTGTCAGAATGTTAAAAAAATTTGCCATACAAGATGCAACACTTGCAGCAGCTTATTCCCAACTAGCAGCTACCGCATTAGGACTAAGTACAATTTGGATTGGCATGATCAACGAAAAAAAGGTTGCAGAAATTATTGGAACTGACTTGGTGCCATCATCGATATTGTGTATCGGATATCCAGTTAAACGCAAGCATCCAAAACCCAGAAGAAATCTTTCAGAACTTATTCATGTCCTTGAATAAATTCCCAGTTTGGCTGTAATGATCTTTGAATTAAATATCCCTTTTTTTTATTAGACTCATGGAAATTCACGTATACGATACCTATGTCAAAGCAGCAGATGGTCATACCATGCACTTTGATGTAATAACTGGTGAAAAAGACCACGAAAAAGCCCTCGCATACGGCAAAGAGTGGTTAAAGTCAATTGGTGAAGAGAATGCAGTGATGACTACAAATGAATGTCAATTCTGCCACTCCCAAGGAGCACCAGAGCCTGTAGAGCAGGCAATTAAGGAAACCGGCTACTTTATCCAAAAAATGGAAGGCTGTCCTTAAACTCTTTTTTCCTTTTTCAGATTATTAGATCTAGATTTTTTTATTGCCATTACGAGAGGGTTTCATGGCAGAACCAAAGTATTCCAAATGGACAATCGAAGGAGATATGAAAATAAAATGGATTTGTGGATGTTTCCAAACAGTAGATGATTATTTCAAATTCTGTGAAAAACACAATACTACGTTGAAAAAAGCAATTCAAGCTCAAGTAGATGAATTAGATATGACTCGTGTAGTCGAAGAGTAATTAGATTGCAAGTATTGCCACAAATGCAGATACAAATACAATAGCAATTGTGTTGAGCAGTTTGATTACTGTGTTTAGTGCAGGTCCGGCAGTGTCTTTGTAAGGATCTCCGATAATATCACCTACAACTGCAACTTTGTGCACTTCGGATCCTTTTTCACCTTGCATTTCAACTAGTTTCTTTGCATTATCCCATGCACCGCCAGTGTTTGCCAAGTGATATGCCAACAAGATTCCGGTTACAACTGAACCCATCAACAATCCTGCTACTGCAGTTGGTCCAAGCAAAATACCTAAAATTATCGGAGCAATAATTGCAACCAATGCTGGTTTCCAAAGTTCTTTAATTGAGGCAACAGTGGCAATATCGACACATTTAGCGTAATCTGGTTTAGATTTTCCTGTAAGAATTTCTGGATCAGATTTGAATTGTCTTCTGACCTCATCAACCATTTTACCGGCAGCACGAGATACACCGTTGATTAATTGACCTGTTATGATGAATGGAATTAAACCACCAATCAATAACCCAACAATAATTGCAGGGTTTGTCAAACTATAATCTAATTCTAATACTCCTTCAAAAATATGAGATGCTTCAAATTGGAATGCCTGAATCATGGCCAGAGCTGCCAAAGCAGCACTTGCAATAGCAAATCCTTTGGTAACAGCTTTAGTAGTATTTCCTACAGCATCAATTTCATCAGTTACTCTACGATTTTCTTCACCCATTCCAGTCATCTCTACGATTCCTCCTGCGTTATCTGCAATAGGTCCAAATGCATCAATACTTAGAACAATTCCCGCTAGACTCAACATTGCCATTGCAGTAAGTGATGTTCCAAAGATTCCATAAAGTACTGGGTCTGCGCCTTCTGGAGCAGCTGAAGATGCGATACTATAAGATACAATAATTGCAACAACGAGTGCAATCATAAATGGTCCAGTAGATTGCATTCCTTTGATAATTCCCATCAATGTTAATGATGCATAACCCCATTTTGCAGAGTCTGCAATTTCATTTACAGGCTTTGCTTTGTAACTTGTATAATAATCAGTAATTTTTTGAATGACAGGAACCAGAATTACACCTAATACTGTAGAACCAAATAGCGCATATGACGTATTAGAATCCCCAATAAATTGAGTAATGAAGATAAAGTTTAGTGCTATAGCAATTGATGCTGAAACATAAAATGAACGATTAAGCGGTTTCATTACATCTGTGATATTCTTAGAACCTACAATTACAACACCAATAATTGATGCAATCATTCCAGAAGAGCCAATTAGAATTGGATAAAGGAAAAAGTTTGGTGCACCAATTAATGCAGCTATCAGTAATGCGGCTAATATTGTGACAATATAAGATTCGTAAACATCAGAACCCATTCCAGCAGCATCACCTACATTATCACCTACATTATCGGCAATAGTTGCAGGGTTTCTTGGGTCATCTTCAGGAATGTTGGCTTCAACTTTACCTACCAAATCTGCACCCATGTCTGCGGCCTTTGTAAAAATACCTCCACCGATTCTTATGAATAATGCAATTAAACTTGCTCCGATACCCACTCCGGCAATTGTAATTGGGTCAGGATAAATCAAATAAAGACCAGTAATTGCCAAAAGAGCCATTGCAGGAACTGCTAGGCCGACTGTTGCACCACCTCTAAAGGCCATTGCAAAGGTTTTGCCTAATCCATCACTGCTAAGATTTGCAGCCCTAACTGCTGCTTTTACTGTAATTTTTAATGAAATAATTCCTGCAACTGCTGAAAGTGCTGCACCTACTGCAAATGCGATGCCATTTGATGGTTGGAGGAATATTGCGATAATTAGTGATAACGCTATTGCTACTGGAACGATAATTTTCATCTCTCTCTTCAAAAATGCAGCAGCTCCTTCTTTTACGGCGTTGGAAATATCCATCATTTCTTTTGTGCCAGAAGGTTGTTTTGTAATCCATGCAACCAAACCGCCGGCAACCAAAAATGATGCAATGCCTGCTATAATGGGCAGAGCTTCAGCAATTTCCATGATATACTCAAGCTGCCCAGATTTGGGAAATATAAATCAAATACCGGAAATTTTGGCTCTTTTTCTGTATGGCAAAAAGGTTTTGCCACGAAGGCCCTGACGCACTAATTTGTTGAATCTTTTTCCATGTGCAAGATAAGGGAATCTCAGATGGATTAGTTCATGCACCAGAGTGTTTTCAAGTGTCTTCTCATCAGGAATTTTTCTGACATTTATGAATACCAAGTTATGTTGCAAGTAGGACACTCCATAGTACTTGTATGCTGAAGTTCTCCTTCCCTCGGTCATATCCTTTGGCATATCCAAAACTTCCTTTGTAGTTAGTAGGACTTGTGGTTCTGGAATAGAGAAACGGCTAGAATAGATCCCAATTTTTTCTAAAATTTGTAATCGAAGTTCTGGATCTAGTTTCACATATCTTTTACATTCATTGTGTGTTTATCTTAAAATGTCAATTGTTGTGCAAAAAATGGTTCATTAAAGTTTGGCATCAATGAAGCATGTAGTTTTCGGTTTTTATTTAGTGAGAATTAAAAGGGTCAGAGTTTTTTGTAGTGTAATCACGAATCATACAGCCACCGTCTCATCACACCCCAATCATTCCATTGATTCAAGTAGGTTTTGTGTTTTATTTCTAATTTCTGGAGTTATTTTGACTATTACCAGGCCTTCATTTGGTTGCCCATACAAAACTACCGAGTTTTCAGGAGCATGAATGCAAACAGGAAGAACTAGAAGATCCTCTTCACCATTAACAGTGATTCGTACCGGAGTCTGAGAGCTAAATGCCTGTTTTATTGTATCAATACTCTGAGGAGTTATTTCTGCAGCTGGATTATCACATGTAAGATTTGTTTTTACTTCGGCATTGCTTGGAGTATTTCGTTTTACTCTTTTTTCTTGTCCATCGATAATTTGTAGTGAAGGAGTTAATCCAAAATCAGTCATCTTCTCTGTAGTCCTATCACCAACCGTAATTATGAAACAGTCTTCTGGAAGATATTTTTCAATGTTGGATTTTTTTGCATCAACCTCAGGCAACAAAATACCCAGAGGGATTTTCATTTGTTCTCTTAAAGATTCAGGGAGTTTCACAGGAATCAGAATTAATTTGAAGTGCTTGCCTCTGGTGCAGATTCCTCTGTGTTACTTTCAGAGGCCATTTCCTCTTGCAGTCTAGATGCAATGATACTGCATTGTCCTGCAATATTTTTTGCTGCAGTTTTAAATGCTATAGCACTGGGAGACTCAGGACTTGCAATCATTATTGGTTTTCCTAAATCAGAACCAGACATAATTCCAGAGTTTAATGGGATTTCACCTAAGAAAGGAATTTTGAATTGTTCGCTAATCTTTTTTGCACCTCCATCACCAAAGATGTAGTGTTTGTCACTGCAATTAGGACAAATGAAATGACTCATGTTCTCTACAACACCAATAATTGGAACGTTTAGTTTTTCAAACATTCCAATTGCCTTTACTGCCACGTTGCTTGCCACGTCTTGAGGGGTGGTAACTACTAAAATTCCAGTGATAGGAATTGTTTGTGCAAGAGTTAACGGAATATCACCTGTGCCTGGTGGAAGATCAACAATAAGATAATCCAAGTCAGACCAATTTGTGTCAACTAAAAATTGTTTTAAAATTCCAGAAATGATTGGACCCCTGTAAATTGCTGCTTGATGAGCTTGTTCTGCAAAGAATCCAAATGATACGACTTTGATTCCGTTGGATTCAGCTGGTTGGAGTTTGTTTTCTTCAACTTCCATATAGCCATCTTTCATTCCCAACATTAGAGGAATGCTTGGTCCGTAAATATCAGCATCAAGTAATCCGACTTTGGCGCCAGTTTGAGACAAAGCCAATGCCAAGTTTAATGAGACAGTTGATTTACCAACTCCGCCTTTACCGCTTGCAACACCAATGATGTTTTTGACAGTGTTCATTGCAGTGTCTTCATCCAAAGAACGTCCTTCCATAACTTTGGCTGTAACATTTAGATCAAAGTTCTTTACTTCTGACATTTCCCCTATTGCCTTTCTAACGTCATCTTCAATTTCCACATTGAAAGGACATGCAGGAGTAGTAAGCTCCAAAGTAAATTTCAGATTACCATCATTAAGTTCTAAATCTTTAATCATCCCCATAGAGACGATGTCTTTTTTCAAGTCAGGATCAATTACTGTGCTAAGTTTCTCAAGAACTTGATCTATGCCTACCAATGGGCTAAAAAGCCCGTGTACTTTATTTAAACATAAGTCAAACAACTAAAAAAATCCTCAAAAAATTGAAAAATCTGAAAATTCTTTCGGAGATTCAGCCTAAATTACCCAAAGATTCATAAATTGAAATTTGAGAAAACCATCACAGTTGTTTTCTATATCTACCCTAGGTGATGTTGTTAGGATTCCTCCAAGTTTGTTTGGAACAACTCTAAAAAAAGCAGCACTGAACATCCTCAAAGAAAAGTACGAGAGCATGATCAATGCAGACCTGGGATACATAATTATGATTTTAGATGCCAAAGTCGAAGAGATGGGAAAGATGGTTGCCGGAGATGGCGGAACTTTCCACAAAGTAGAATTTGACGCTTTAACATTTTATCCAAAACTTCAAGAAATTGTCCACGGCGAGATTGTAGACATTACAGACTTTGGAGCATTTGTAAGAATTGGTCCAACTGATGCATTGTTGCACTTGTCACAAGTTATGGATGATTATCTAAAAAGCGATGTAAAGTCTGGAATGATTTTAGCAAACCAAAGTGGAAGAACATTAAAAGTTGGATCAACATTACGTTCAAGAATTACTGCTGTATCTCTAGGTAAAGCAGCTACAATGGGTAAAATCGGAATTACTTGCAGACAACCATTCCTTGGTGCAGATGAATGGATTGCAGAAGAAATCAAGAAGGCAGGTGGCGGTTCAGAAGAATCAGAGCCAACCAAAGAAGCAAAAGCTGAGGCAAGTTAAAGATGGCAAGAGAGATGGCTTGCAGAAAATGCAAATTCATTACGATTGGAAAAGTTTGCCCAAATTGCAAATCTACAGATTTAACTCCAGATTGGAACGGAGTGGTACTTGTAGTAGAGCCAACAAACTCTCAAATTGCATCAACTTTAGGAATTACTGCCAAAGGCAAATACGCAATCAAAGTAACATAGAGATACTTTACAAATCTTTAAAATTATAACAAAATCATAACACTACATTGACATTTAATGTTACAAAAGAGCTCAAGAGTTTTTTAGATGAAGATATTGGTAAAGGAGACATTACAAGCTCTCTATTACCTAGAAAAAAAATAACATCCAGAATAATTTCAAGAGAAGAAGCCATTGTCGCAGGTGTGAGATATGCAAAAGAGATTTTCAATATCATGGGTTGTAGCGTAAAAATTGTAAAAAAAGACGGTCAAAAAATAAAGCCCAATCAAACTATCATGAGAATTTCTGGGGACGCAGGCAAGATTCTAACCTGTGAACGGACCGCTTTGAACCTGCTAACTAGAATGAGCGGTATTGCAACCCAAACCAATCAACTCGTAAAAAAAATCCCAAGTAAGAAGACTAAACTTTATGCAACACGAAAAACTGCACCAGGTCTTAGATTTTTTGACAAAGAGGCAGTAAAAATCGGCGGAGGAGAAAAGCACCGATTAAGATTAGATGAGATGGTGATGATAAAGGATAACCACATTGCTGCAGGGGATTCCATTTTAGAATTAATTAAAAAAGCCAAAAAGAAATACAAAAAGTTTGAAGTGGAAGTTGAAAACAACAATGACGCACTTTTGGCTGCAAGGGAAGGAGCAACAATAATCATGCTAGATAATTTTTCTCCGGCTCAAATTAAAAAGACAATAGAGAATCTAAAAAAAGAAAAACTTCGCAACAAAGTAAAACTTGAGGCATCGGGAGGAATCACACAAAAAAACATTTCACAGTATGCAAAGACAGGAGTAGATATTATTTCGGTTGGAAGTATCACAAACTCCGTCAAAGGAATAGATGTGAGTTTAGAGATTTAATTATTTTTTTCAGACTCTATTTTTTTTAGCAACTCTACTACGAATTTATTTTTGGAATCAATTTCTTTGATTTTATCACAACACTGAGTTGCCCTTGTAAAATTTTTAATTCTATAGTTTGCTTCGGCATTTGAAACAAGCACATCTACATCATGGGTTGCAATTTCCAGAGATTTTTCAAAATAAGAGATTGCTGTACGGTATTTGCCTTTGGTGAAATTAATTCCCCCCATAATGAACAACACATCATTTTCATGAGGAATTTTTTTCAGAATTTCAGTGCCAATTCTCAAGGCCGAATCATATTTTTTTTCCTTGACGAGTTTTCTTAGTTCCTTTTTTTTCTTTGAAGTGATTTTTTTCTCTGGATCTTTTGAGCCTAATCCAAATAATCCAACCAATTCAAGGTAAATTCACCTTTACCCAAATAATACCCTAATGAGGCCAAAATCATCTAAGAACTATCTTTGAGTTGGCAAATAGCTAGCTTATTGCAAGCATTCTATCTATTGCCAATCTTGCTTTATCTGCAATTTTTTTTGGAACTGTAACTTCATACTTGTCTTGAACTATAGAGTCATAGACTTTTTCAAGTGTATTCATCTTCATATGTTGGCATTCGGCCTTGTCTGAAGCTGGAACAAATGTCTTCTCAGGGTTTTCTTTTCTCATCCTATACAAGATGCCAGTCTCTGTTGCAACTACAAAGTTTTTTGCTTTAGAGTCTTTGACTTTGTTTAGCATTCCCTCAGTTGATAAAATAGAGACGTTTCTATCATTGAAACTTCCAGATGCAAGATCATAAAGCATTGGAGTAGTACAACTGCACTCTGGATGAATTACAAATTCAGAGTCTTTCATAGAATCTAGTTTTTTAGTTACATCCTCTGGAGTGATTCCTGCATGCACATGGCACTCACCTGCCCAAATATGCATATTCTTTCTTCCTGTCACTTTGGCAACATAAGAACCCAAAAACATGTCAGGCAAAAATAAAATTTCCTTATCTTTTGGAATTGCATTTACAACATTTACAGCATTTGATGATGTGCAGCAATAATCTAGTTCGGATTTTATTTCAGCCGTAGTGTTAACATATCCTACTGCAATTGCGTTTGGATGTTGTTTTTTCCAATTTTTTAATTCGTCTAGTGTGATAGAATCAGACAGTGAACAGCCAGCTTCCACATCTGGAATCAAGACCTTTTTTTGAGGGCTGATGATTTTTGCAGTCTCTGCCATAAAGTGAACACCGCAAAACAAAATTGTTTTTTGGTCTACCTTTGCTGCTTGTCTTGATAGCCCAAGTGAGTCACCTGTAAAATCAGCGATATCTTGAATGTCTGGAATCTGATAATTATGGGCCAGAATTACTACATCTTTTTCTTTTTTTAGTCGTAAGATGTCTTCTTTTAGCTTCGAGGTGTCTTGGACGAGCATAAGCCAAAGAAAAATGAATTAAAACAGAATTTAAAGACTGGGAAGATGCCCATAATTCTGGCAAATTCTGCTAATAGTGGCAATTTTTGCCATATTATGTGCCAATCTGAATTTCATCTGAGCAGTATTTTCTCAGAGTCTCAATTGCAGACAAGATTGCCAGTCTGCTGGTTTTAGGGTTATTTGGGTCTGGGAAATTCTCTATTGTAAAAGTCATCTTGCCAAAACTTCCAGAGGCCTCAATATGATGAGTGTTCTTGTCAGTTTTAGGGTCTGCAACAATGACAACTTTTGTTTTTTCACTACCGATTCCTGAAAGTGAGAGCAATGCTGCAACGTTGATGTTTGCAGGAAACAAAGAGACTGCTTCTTGTGCAGTTCCCTGAAAAATTATTGTTTTTGATTCAAGTGAATCCAAATCAATCTCAGAGTTTTCAAAGAATTTAGCGCCTTTGAGGGATCGTGGATGCTTTGTGGTAGTAATTGATAGTGACTCTAGTTCATCTTGAACTGCTTTGATTCCATCTAATCCTGCAATTGCACCAGATGGAAGGAAAATTGTTTTTTTGAAATCTTTACAGGCATCAGACAAAATATCATAGATTGACTCATCAAGTAGTGCACCAACACTCATTATCATCAAATCTTTTTTGTTTTGCAATACACTTAGTCCAACGTCTTTGACTGCATCTTGTGATGCAGCTTCTACAATAATGTCAAGAGGGTTTGAAGATAACAGATGGGGATTTTCAACTATGATTGGTTTGGTGTTTAGTTTTTCAACCAGTGAGTTTGATGCATCTTTTGAATCATCATAAACATGGGTAAGTTTGGCATCGATTTTTCCAGAGTCAATTGCAAGGGCAATCTGGGTTCCTATTGCACCGCATCCCAGTAATCCTATTCTCTTCATTGAGATAATCTAAAAGATATTGCCTAATTAATTCTAGTCCAGCCTGTTGCAAATGAGGAACGTCTAGTGGCATAAATGATTCCTACAATGGATACGCCCAGCACCAATATGGCAATTGTTCCAAACTCTGGAATTACTTGTGTGCCGATGATTTCAACATGTTCTGTATCCTCTGTAATTATCAGACCTACCACGTAGGCATCAGGCATCTTCATTAGGTCATATCCAGTATCTTCACCATTAACTAAGACCTGGTATTGTTCCTTCTCGGCAGTCAAGACCTCAAATGGAATTCTCACCCAGAAATCAGTTGCATCTGGAACCTCTTCAAAAGCAACCTCAATTGATTTTCTCTCCTGGTTGATAATCATCTCGTTTACTACAGGCTCTTCAAATAATTCAGTCATTGAAGAATCAAGGCTTCCATGATATCCATAATACAGAGTATAAGTCACATCATCAAAAACGAATGATTCTGTTTCAGCCTCTAGTTGGGATATGTCAAGGAATTGTCCATATGCCTCATTAAACAAAACGTGTTCGGCATAGGCATTAGATACAGGAATCAACATTAGAAAGAATACAGATGCAAACAGTAGTTGGACTTTCAATGTATTTCATAGATTGTATTTCATTACTAAATATAACCAATGCCACATATTTTCAAAATTGATTCTCGTGTCTGAATATCACATGGCAGGTAGAATTCATCATCAATCTATTTAAGATAAAAAACCAAACTCAATGCATTGTATTTTAAAAGCAAGATTGTTTTCGGATTGGTATTTGTTCTAATATTTTCACTAGCTGTTCCTGCAAATGCCGATGTAGAGTCTCCCAAAAAACAGATGAAAAAAGGAATTGCAGCAGAAGATGTCATTTGCAAGGCAGGTCTTAATCTGGTAATTAGAAACAATGGAGATGCCCTGTGTCTAAAACTTTCAACTGCTGAGAGATTTCAAGAGAGAGGCATAGGATTCATTCCAATCAAAATTTCTGACAAAGCAGAACCTGCACCAACTATTCCAGTAAAAGACACAACAGTTCAATTCAAGGATGCACAAAAAGAGATTCAAAACATTCCAGCATCCAAAGGGTCTGTTGCTAATTTTTACATCACAGATGATGATCTAAATATTGCACATACAGGAGTGGAGATAATTGACACTGAAGGATTGCTAGAGTTTACCATAAACGGAATACCCATTCCAGGACCTCAAAGAATGATTGAGACTGGACCTGATACTGGGGTGTTTTATGCGCAGCTTCAGTTGCCAGATACGGTAAACGGGGTACCTGTAAGTCAAGATGACATTATAGAAGTCAGATACTTTGACCAATCAGATGCTGCAGGAGAACCAAGAGTTCTTGTCAAATCCATTGCATTGCAAAACACATACGCGCAGATACAATCATCGGCAGGTAAAACCAGAATAGGTCATGAATTTGTTTTACGACTGTACGAACCTGATGCAAACAGAGATTCAAAAGACGTAGACAGAATTCCTTTGAATCAATTAGAGTATAGAGGCGAAGGAGGAATCAGAGTTACTTTGGCATCACCTAGCTTTGATGCAAACTCTAGTTACTTGTTGGAGACTGGAGAGAACACAGA
>JBMSGE010000014.1:0-17940 GCA_049414205.1 Nitrosopumilaceae archaeon | reverse complement strand
TTACAAAAAATTATGGTATAGAAAAACACTTCAAGTATGGCATGGGCCAATATGGGATTTGCCATACCATCTCTCATGAAGAAGCAATGGTTTTGCCTGGAGAGGTGTATGTAGGAGGCGATTCTCATACAAATACCACTGGTGCTTTGGGGGCATTTGCTGCTGGTTTAGGACACACTGACATTGCCTATGTTCTGTTAAATGGAAAAATTTGGTTTAAAGTTCCAGAAACTCTATACTTCAAACTTAATGGCAAACTACCTGATCATGTTATGGCCAAAGATCTAATCTTGAAAATAATAGGCGAAATTGGAACTGATGGCGGTGCATATCAAACAATGCAATTTGGAGGTAGTGGAATTGAAGAAATGTCTGTTGAGAGTAGACTGACTCTGTGTAACATGACAACAGAAGCAGGAGCTAAAAATGGAATAGTAGAACCTGATCAGAAGGTTGTTGATTATTTGACCAATCGTGGAGCATCAAACATTAATCTTGTAAATGGAGATGCTGATGCAGAGTATTCAAAAATTTATGAATTTGAAAGCTCAGAGATGGAACCTATTGTTGCAAAACCATTTTCCCCTGAGAATACTTCTGTTGTAAGAGAAGCTCCTAATGTTGAATTGGATAAATCATATATTGGTTCTTGTACTGGTGCAAAATATGAGGATCTAGAAGCTGCTGCTAGAATCCTTAAAGGAAGAAAAGTAAAGATTAGAACCGAAGTTTTACCTGCAGCTATTTCTATCTATAAGCGAGCAATGGAAAATGGATTGCTTAAGATTTTCCTAGATGCTGGAGTGACCGTAGGCCCACCAACGTGTGGTGCCTGCTGTGGAGCACATATGGGAGTTCTTGCAAAAGATGAAATTTGTATTAGTACTACTAACAGGAATTTTCCTGGCAGAATGGGACATGTAGATTCTCAAACATATCTTTCTTCTCCTCTAGTAGCAGCTGCATCAGCTGTAACGGGAAAAATAACTGATCCGAGGGATTTGAATTGAAGGGTAATGTAATCAAATATGACCGGGACAATATCGACACAGACGTCATAATTCCTGGCCAGTATTTGAAAATCCATGACTATGCTGAATTAGCAACACATGCGATGGAAGGATTGGATCCTCAATTTCACTCAAAGGTAAAAGAAGGTGATTTTATTTTATCGGGAAAAAATTTTGGATGTGGCTCATCTCGTGAACATGCTCCGATAGCTCTTTCTCACTCTGGCATCAAGGCTGTTCTTGCCCTTTCTTTTGCCAGGATTTTTTACCGCAATGCTGTTGATGGCGCATTTTTACTTCCAATTGAAATTGAAGAAGATGCATATCAAGGAATTTCTGAAGGAGATGAAATTGAAATTAACATCCAATTAAATGAAATTAAAAATATCACAAAAAATCAAACCTATAAAATGAAACCATTTTCGGAAATTATTGGAAAAATAATAGAAGCAGGTGGTTTGTTCAAATACAAACCTGATTAGATTGAAAATGGGAAAAACACTTTTTGAAAAAATTTGGGATTCGCATGTTGTCGTAGAAAAGGACCAAGGCCCATCTTTGATTTATATCGATAGGCATTTAGTTCATGAAGTAACTTCTCCTCAAGCATTTGATGGACTACGTATGAACAACAGAACAGTCCGAAGACCTGATCTAACTATTGCTACGATGGATCATAACGTACCCACCACTGATCGAAGCTTACCCATTCTTGATCAGACATCTTCTATTCAAATTAAAACATTAGAAAAAAACTGCAAAGACTTTGGAATTAAATTATTTGACATAAACAGTCCTAACCAAGGAATTGTTCATGTTATAGGGCCTCAATTGGGTATTACTTTGCCTGGCTCTACAATTGTTTGTGGTGATAGTCATACCTCAACTCATGGCGCATTTGGGGCTCTGGCTTTTGGTATTGGAACAAGCGAAGTGGAACACGTCTTAGCATCACAAACACTTTGGCTTGAAAAACCAAAATCCTTTGAGATTAAAGTTGAAGGAAAACGAAAAAACCCTCATGCTGTTACTGCAAAAGATATCGTTCTTTCGATTATCAAAAACATTGGAACTGCAGGTGGAACAGGAACCGTAGTGGAATATTCTGGAGAGGGCATCGTTGACCTTTCAATGGAACAAAGGATGACTATATGCAACATGTCTATTGAAGGTGGAGCTAGGGCAGGTTTAGTTGCCCCTGATGAGAAGACATTTGATTATTTGAGAGGAAGGGAGTATACTCCAAAAAATTATGAATCTCTTGTAGATTACTGGAGAGAGAACCTCAAAACTGATTCTGATGCTAAATTTGATAAAACATACACCCTCAACATTGAAAATATTGTACCTCAAGTGAGTTGGGGTACTAACCCTGGCATGACATGCGATGTTACAGCATCTGTTCCTTATCCAGAAGAGTACTCAAAGGAAGATTTGAATCAACAAAAAGCTGCGGAAAAATCTCTGCAATACATGAACCTAAAATCAGGTACACCGATAACTGAAATCAAAATAGATAGGGTGTTTATAGGATCATGTACCAACGCTAGATTAGAGGATTTGATTGAAGCATCCAAGGTCATAAAAGACAAAAAGGTTTCTCAAAATGTCCGTGCAATGGTTGTACCAGGATCTCAAATGGTAAAAAAGAAAGCAGAGGAAATGGGATTAGATAAAATTTTCATGGATGCTAATTTTGAATGGCGGGAGGCTGGATGTAGTATGTGTTTAGGTATGAATCCTGATATTTTATCACCTGGTGAAAGATGTGCAAGTACTTCAAATAGAAATTTTGAAGGAAGGCAAGGTACTGGGGGACGAACTCATTTGGTAAGTCCAGTTATGGCAGCAGCAGCTGCTATTGAAGGTCATTTTGTAGATGTTAGGGAAATGGATTTGAATTAGAATGGATGCATTTAAGAAAATTAAAACCATTATCACTCCCCTGGATCAAGTCAATATTGATACTGATCAAATTGTCCCTAAACAATTTTTAAAATTGGTTCAAAAATCTGGCTTTGGAAAATATTTGTTTTATAATTGGAGATATGATTCCGATGAAAAACAAAATCCAGATTTTGTTTTGAATGATAAAAAATACGAAAACTCAAAGATCCTTGTGGCTGGAGATAATTTTGGCTGCGGTTCTAGCAGAGAACATGCCGTTTGGGCATTACAAGATTATGGGTTTTCAGTAATAATTGCCCCTTCATTTGCAGATATTTTTTACAGCAACTGTTTCAAAAATGGTATTTTGCCAATAAAACTAGATGAAAAAACTGTTGAAAAACTAAAAAAAGAATCAGGAGAAATTGAAGTTGATTTAGAAAATCAATTTTTGTACACTCCTTCTGAAAAAATTTCTTTTGAAATTGATTCATACAAAAAAAAAATACTTTTGGAAGGACTGGATGATATTGCTTTGACTCTGAATTATGAAGATAAAATAAGTAAATTTGAAAATAATTCTATGATTCCATCTGTTTTATGATTTTGTTTACTTGCTTCAAATTTCTTTCTAGGGTCATGGGTGATTCAGCATCTATCCAATCATTTTTTCCGATATCAAATGCACTTATCTCTCCTTTTTTTGACAAATTTTCTAAAACATCATAAGACAAGTTGATCTGTTTTTGTTTTGACTTTTCTTTTATTTTTTTAATAACTTCCTTTCCTAAAATGTAAATTCCTAAACACTCTGACATTGGAAGATCCATCACTGGTTTTTCTTTGAATTGTTTTATTATTCCGTCTTTTACTACTGCGAACCCTGTCTCTTCTTTTCTCTTTGTCCTAGTTGCAATGCATGCGCTACTCTTCTTTTCCTTGAACAGTTCATACATCTTCTTTAGATCTATTGCGCATAAATTATCTACAAACCATAAAACAAATCCATCTTCGCCCTTTAGTTTTTTTTCAATATGTAATAGGTCCCCTCCAGTTCCACTTTGAGAATCCTGGACAAAAGAGATTTTTTTAATAGATTTTGGTTTGTGATAATAATTTTTAATTTGTCCTCCTAATCCGCTAAAGTCAGAAATTATGATGATTTCTTTAATGAAATCAAATGATTCTAGATATTTTACCACATAATCTATCAACGGCTTCCCATTGATTGGAGTCATAGCCTTTGGGAAATATTCTGTGTATGGTTTGCCTCTTGTACCTTTACCGCCGGCTAAAATTACTGCCTTCACGTTCTAACGGTAAGATTTTTGTTTTCTTCGTCTAGCGCCTGGGCCACCAAATTTCTTTGGTTCCTTTCTTCTAGCGTCGCCACTAATCAAATATTTGTCAAAATCGGTAATTCTCTGTCTCAAGTCCTCTCGAGTTGATTTTGGTAAAGGATGATCTTTGGGTTCTTTTTTAGATTTTGTCCATCCTGTTAGTGCTCTGGATATGCCTGTAGCTATTGCACTGGCTTGACCCATTATTCCGCCACCTCTAACTCTGATGGAAATGTCAATCTTGTCTCTTAGGTCGCCGCTGATTTCCAGTGGTGCTAAAATTACTTCTCGTGCTGTTTCCTGTGGAATCATTTCTACTGGTACGTTGTTAATTCTTACTTTGCCTTTACCTTTGGTAATGTAAACATGTGCACTTGCAGTTTTTCTTGTTGCAAAATAAATTTCTGTTTTTGGTACGGTCATTCAGTCCACCCTACAGTTCTTCCAAGGTCTGCCATGGTTGTATAATTGGAAGAAGATTTTCTTATCATAGCTTTTTCAAATTTAATTTTCTTAAGAGATTTTACTTCTTTTGGACTCCCTATGTATGTTCTAAGTCTTTTGTGGGCTGTCTTTCCAGATGGTTTTTCTTTTGGCAACATTCCTCTAATCATTTTTTTCATTATTGTATCTGGTCTTCTTGGATGTTTTGGTCCATGTTTCCAATGGTTAATACTGTTAATTTCTAAAAATTCTCTATATTCACTTATGATATTACTTCTAGTTCCACTAATCATTATCTTATCACAATTTACTATTGATACTCTATTTCCCTTTATGAGTAATTTTGCTACATGGGAAGAAAGTCTACCTGCAATGTGATCTGTGGCATCAACTACGATGGGCACATCAATTGCAATTGCGCTTTCTTGACTAGCCAAGTAAAACAACTCCTTTTCCCGTAGGATGTTTTTCTATTAATTCTGAATGTGAGATTAATTTTCCACCATTTTCAATAATTTTTGCTGCAGCTGAATCTGAAATGGAAAATGAACAAAGTGTGATTTTATGAGGAATGTTTCCTGTTCCTAAAACTTTTCCTGGAAATACTACTGTGTCGTTGTCTTTGGTTAATTGACCTATTCTATACAAATTGATGTCTCTTCTGGCAACAGATGGCTTTAAAGCATATTCTGCTAATTTTGCCCAAATTGGAGCATTGTTAGTGGATGAGGCTTTTTTTAGTTCCTTTGCCATTTGTATTACTACCTGACTAGTCATGTGAATAATGCGGTTTAAAACCCAAATATAATATGTGTGCTTGGACTATGCGTTAATTTCATCGATCATGCTTTTGAACTCTTCAATTCCTTTTCCAAGTTCATCCACTCCTGCAAGGATTATTTGCTCTGGATTTAGGGCTCCTGTAGATTCTACGGTTAGAATTCGCTCATCTTCCTTTTCTGTTTCCACAAGGGTGGCCACATTAGATGAATTCCACTTGGCATGTTCCCTACCTCGTCCAAGTCTGGCATAGCATTCTACTTTGACTCTTTGTCCTGGAGCTAACTGTACTATTGGAATCTTATCTGAGGTTGGTTTTACGGAGTCATCTTCGGAAGTCAATTCGTCTGTTAATACAGATTTTGAAACATCGGTATCTCCAGAATCGAGAACAAGCATTACTTTACAGTTTGAGCATCCGGTCTCACTTTGACATTCACATTTTGATGGTTCATTAAATCTTGAAAGGTCTGTCTTTAATGGAATTAGGCCTAATCTATGGGCAAGGCCTTCATCAGGTAAGACTGAGGAATTTTCAATAACGTCTACAGTATCGATGGCAAAAACGGGTACACCATTTAGACACAAACGTCTAAGAGCATTTGCGTATTGTAAGGGTACGCCTTTTAGCTTAACTGACATTTTACGCTCATCTTTTGAAATAACCTCTAAAGAAGACAAATCTTATTCCAAAATTTTCAAAGTCCACATAAAAATCTAGCTAGTTTTACCTATAGATAAATACTGATTTGTCTAACCCTATTCCATAATGGCCGATGTGACCGTAGTGAGATATTCTTTTGAGGGTGAAAAATTTGAGATTTTGGTAAAACCCGATCCTGCATTAGATTTCAAACTTGGAAAGAAAAAAGATATTTCTTCTGTCCTTGTCTCTGACGATATATACACGGATTCAAGCAAAGGGACAAAGCCCTCTACTGATAAACTGTTAAAGGCTTTCAAAACTGAAGATTTGGCTGAGGTTGCTCAAGCTATTCTAAAAAAGGGTGATCTCAATCTTACCACAGACCAAAGAAGAAAAATGGTTGAAGCAAAAAAGAAACAGATAGTTGAGTTTATTGCAAAAACATACGTCGATCCTAGAACTCATTTACCTCATCCTCCATTAAGGATAGAGCAAGCACTCAAAGATGCACGAGTTTCTGTAGATCCACAAAAAAGTGTGGATGAACAAGTCAAGGAATTAGTAGAAAAATTACGTTCCATCATTCCTCTAAAATCCGAAAATCTTTCATTGGAAATAATAATACCGGCCCAATTTGCATCTCAATCTTATGCTGTTTTGAAATCTGTAGGTTCTTTAAAAAAAGAAGAATGGCAAAATAATGGCTCCTTAAAAGCAATACTTGAAATACCCGCTGCAGCAAGGCCAAACGTGATAGATAGATTAGGCTCTATAACAAAAGGCTCCGCTACAGTTGAGGTTATGCAATAATGGATAATAAAAGAAAATACGTAATACCTGGAGACGTCGTAACAACAGGGCCATTTAGACCTGAACAAAATGTAGTTTTAGAAGGAAACAAGATTATTTCAACTACTATTGGAATTTCAGAAATCTATGATGATTCCGTTAAAGTAATTTCTCTTACTGGAAAATATATTCCAAAAATAAATGACTTGGTTATTGGCAAAGTACTCTCTCATACTTCTTTATCATGGGAGCTTGACATCAACTCCTGCTATGTTGGATTTTTGCCTGCACAAGATGTATTCGGTAGAGATTTCTCTGCCCATGCTGACGAATTAACTTCCAAACTAAAGGCGGGAGATTTAGTTGCTGCTAGAATTGCTAATTTTGATCGTACACGTGATCCTTTGGTTACTATTGCTGATAGAGATCTAGGAAAAATTGACTCTGGAGATTTGATAAAAATCTCCCCAAGTAAAGTTCCTAGATTGATTGGAAAAAGAGGGACTATGATTCAGACTATTGAGACGGCAACTGAGGCTGTAATCACCATAGGACAAAATGGTTGGGTGGTAGTTTCCTGTGAAAGTCCCGAGGGATTATTAAAGGCCAAAAAAGCCATACAAATGGTAAATGAGCAAGCACATGTTGCAAATTTAACTGATCAAGTGAAAGAAATGTTAGAATCAAAAGGTGAATCATAATGGGTGGAAGAGAAAGTACTCTAGTTCTATTAGATGAAAATGGTATTCGTTGTGATGGTAGAAAAATAGATGAGCCAAGACGAATAATGATAAAAGCAGGTGGATTGAAAAATGCCGATGGCTCCGCCTATATTGAATTTGGAGATAACAAAATCCTGGTTGGCGTTTATGGACCACGAGATGTTCATCCAAAACACATGTCAGATACTGATACAGGAATTTTAAGAGTAAGATATCATATGGAGCCTTTCTCAGTAGGCGAAAGAAAAAACCCTGCTCCTTCTAGAAGGGAGATTGAAATTTCTAAGGTAATCAAAGAAGCATTACTGCCAGCAGTAATGCTAGAAAAATTCCCTAGAACTGCAGTAGATGTTTTCATAGAAGTTCTTCAAGCTGATGGTGGAACTCGTTGTGCAGCTTTATCTGCAGCTTCTGTAGCTTTGGCAGATGCTGGAATTCCAATGAGAGATATGGTTGCAGCTTGTGCTGCTGGAAAAGTGGCAGACACTGTAATTCTAGATGTAAATAATGAAGAAGACCAAGCAGGTCAGGCAGATATGCCTATCGGATATATGCCATCACTTGAAAAAGTCACTCTCTTACAATTAGATGGTGTTTTGACTCCTGAAGAATTTAAGAAATGTGTAGAAGTTGGCGTTGAGGGCTGCAAGATTGTTTATGATTTACAAAAGAAGGCACTTAACGAAAAATACTTTCAAAATGGAGGAGACCAATAAATGACTGCAACTGTTATTGACGAACTAAAAAAATCACAAATTCTAGAATTACTAGAACAAGGAAAGAGAATTGATGGTAGGGCTTTTGATGAGCCAAGAAAATTAACAGTTGAAATAAATGCAATTCCCAAAGCAAACGGATCTGCAAGAGTTAGACTAGGTGACACTGAAGCAGTTTGTGGAGTAAAAATCCAACCAGATAGACCATTTCCTGATATGGGTGATAAAGGAATTTTCATTTGCACTGCAGAACTTTTACCCTTATCTCATCCTAGTGTAGAGACTGGACCTCCAGGACCAGATGTTATAGAATTGGCTCGTGTAGTGGATAGAGGAATAAGAGAAAGCCACATGGTTGATGTTTCTCAATTAGTAATTGAAAAGGACAAATCAGTTGTAGGGGTTTTTGCCGACAATGTTGTCGTAGATTATGATGGAAATTTGTTTGATGCGTGCTCATATGCTGCAACTGCCGCTGTTCTAAAATCAAAACTACCAAAATGGGAAATGAAAGATGATGTACCTACTCTTGTAGAAGGTGAAGAATCTGAATTACCTACAACTACTATTCCAGTATCTGTCACTATGGGCAAAATAGGAAACCATATCATTGTTGACCCAAACGGTGATGAATGGGCTAGTATGGATTGTAGAATTACAATAACTACTGATTCTGACGGGAACGTTGTTGCATTGCAAAAAGGAGGAAATGATGGATTTACAGTCGATGAGATTGTTAAATGCAGCGAACTCTCAATTAAAGCAGGTGCCAAAATTAGAGAAACTTTAAAACAAGCAGGCGAAGGCAGTCAATAAAATGGCCAAGAAAAAATCCCTAAAAGGACTAGGTGCCAGATATGGTATTAAACTTAGAAAACAATACACAAAGGTTCATCAGCAACTTAAAGAAAAAAGAACTTGCCCTGACTGTGGCTCCAAACAATTTGGAAGAGATGCGGTAGGAATTTGGTCTTGTAAAAAATGTAGCTTCAAAATTGCTGGAACTGCTTATGATGTCAAACTTTAGTGCTAAAGTCACAGTAGATGCCAAAAAGAAAACAAAAGCAATTTTTGATTCAATAAACACTGATAACGAATTTTATCCTGAAAATCCAACCAAAACTGATTTTAAAATTAATAAAAAAATAATGATTTCTATTGAATCTGATCATTTGCCTCATTTAAGAGCCAATCTTAATTCTACATTGAGATTAATACAAGCAAGTTATGACACAATTAACTCTGTAGATGATTAATAATTTTCAATTACAAAATTCGACATTTTTCATAATACTATTATCTAAACTAGACTGAGAAAATAAAACATTGACCAAATTTAATCATCTTCCAATAAATTTTACTCAATCACAACTTATCGAAAAAGATGATGGCCATTATTATCAAACCCCGAGTGGTAAAATTTACCCATCAATTACAACTATGCTACAAAAAACACAATCAATAGAAAAACAACAAAGCCTACAACAATGGAGAGAAAAAGAAATCGCAGCAGACTACATTACACAAGAAGCAGCAATTATTGGTTCAGAAACTCACAAATTAATTGAAGATTATTTACATGGAAAAGAAGCTTTGGAAACCCCAAGACTACTATCTGAAGCCCATTTTAATAATCTCCTTCCTCTTGTAAACAAAATTGATGATATTCATGGCATTGAATTGAGATTATACAGCGACAAAATGAAATTAGCAGGAACTTCTGACTGTATAGCAAAATATGATGGGGTTGTCTCTATTATTGATTACAAAACAAAACGAAGTAATCAAAAAGAAGAATGGCTAACAGATCACTTTATCCAAGCTACCTCCTATGGAGAGATGTTCAGAGAGCTTACCGGAATAAAAATAGAACAAATTGTAATCCTGGTATCTAGTGAAAAAAATACTAGGATGGAATTTGTTAAAAACCCAAATGACTATTTGGACGCGTTGGACACTAGGGTATCTCAGTATTATTCCTCGTAAACAATTCAATCCGGTAAAGATATAATGAAACTCTCATCTCAACAATAACATGTCTGCTGGACAAATGCCTCCTTGGCTTCAAGAGCAATTAATGAAAATGCAACAATCTCAGCAAAATCTTCAGGCTATAATGCAACAAAAACAACAAATCGAAATGGAGAAAATTGAGACTGAAAAATCCTTGGAAGAACTAAAAAAAGCAACTGATGAGGATATTGTCTATAAACATGCGGGTTCCATTTTGATAAAATCTACAAAAAAGGAATTAATTGATGAGCTCGAAGAAAAACAGGAATTGACAAAAACACGTTCAACAGTTTTAGAAAAACAAGAATCAAGACTAAAAGAAACTCTAAAAGAACAAGAGGCTAAAATTACAGAAATGATGAAGGGTGGAGCCTCTGGTGGTGCAACCATGACTGAAGGAAGATCTCCTGGCAATAACCCGCAAAGTTAGATGTGTATTTTTCAAATAAGATATTAACAAATTAGAGTAATTAGATTTGGTGAAATTAGAAAATTTAAGAATCGTAGTTGATGAGCGAGAGAAAAAAAGTGGGATTCCAGATTTACTCAAATCTGTAGGAATGAAAGTAGAAATGAAAACTCTCCCAATAGGAGATTATATCGTAGCTCCTGAAACAATAGTAGAAAGAAAAAGCATTCGAGATCTATTATCTTCAATCTTTGATGGCAGACTATTTGATCAATGCTCCAGGTTAAAAGAAAATTTTGATTTTCCTGTAGTTTTGATGGAAGGGAATGTAGATGAAATTGAAGAGATAACTGAAAACCCACTCGTTTTTTATGGTGCACTATCGACCGTTGTCATGGATTTTAAAATCCCAGTAATTCCAACCCCTAGTGCGACTCATACAGCAAAATTGCTTGTTTCAATGTGTTCAAGAAAAGAATTGCCAAAAGGACCATTTTTAAAAAAAATTAGAAAATCAACCGATTTGGAGAAGCAGCAACTCTCCTCATTATGTAGTTTGCCCGGAATAGGTGAAAAATTTGCCATAAGAATGCTGGAAAAATTTGGAACTCCTCTCAAAGTACTTAACGCATCAACATCAGAACTTGCAAAAGTTGAAGGTCTGGGAGAGGCACGTTCAAAGAAAATTAAGAAAATGCTAGAAACTAAAAGTAAATTTCTTAAAAAAAGCAATCAAAAAACATTACATGATTCATGATGTCGTTAAATAAATTAAAAAATTTATGTTATCAATGTGAGTTTCATTTGTGCTTTAGGGTTTTTGAAGGTTAAATCTACTGGTGACTCATTCGTTAATTGACATGGTGGGGGTTTGGTCCTTGAGTAATTTCCTTTTCAGGGGTGTTCCACACATAGGACACTCTTTCCCATTTTTGTGATTTGACCGGCAACCTGGGCAGTAATGAACCCATTTTCCTACGTCTTTTATACCGCTAGTCATAACAGGTGAAATTTTCAGTTTCAGATTTTTTGCGACATTTGATATTGCAAAATCATCTGATATTATTTCTCCCTCTAATTCAATGCATAATGCGATAATCGAAATATCTTGTTTTGAAAGTTGTTGGTAATCTCCTGTATTTTTGGATGCTTTGATTGCACGTTCTATAGATGCACTATCTGGTTCTCTAATTTTTAGTCGATTTGTCTCTAACAAAGTTTCTAGTGCTTCATGGTTTTTTTTGATGTGCTTTATTTCATCATAAACCTGTGATGTAGTATAACAATCACTTGAGGATCCGAAGGGAACGCCTGCATAAAATGCGCTTGCATCTAAAATTCTAAAATCCAAGCTTACTCATCTGTCTCAACCCTCTTTTCTTTAATCTTATAAAGACAGCTGGTTTTTTGTATTTTTTTATAATGATTGGTTCTTCATATCCTGCAGATTTAACGACCTGTGCATCCATAACTATGTTGCAATCATGAGATGATATTATTTCGATTTTCTCATCTGGCACAACAATGGATTCTAATCTATAGACTGGTGCAACTGGTGTTATTATCAAAACATCTAAGCTTTCATGAAGTATTGGTCCGCCCAAGGAAAAAGAATGCCCAGTTGATCCGCTAGGTGTGGCAATTATCACTCCGTCCATTTTTTGTTTTACCGTGTCATTCTGAAATTTAATTTCAATCTCTGCAGTTTTTGTAAGGTTAGTTCTGTTAATGTAAATTTCATTAAGTGCAGGTGGAAACTCTTTTCCTCCACAAGAGGCAACAACTCTGATTCTTTTATCTAAAAAGAAGTTATCTTTCAGAATCTGGTTAATTGCATCATCTATCTCTTCAATTGTAATTTCTGCAAGTATGCCTCTATTCCCTCCAACATTTATTGTTAGAATCGGCGTGTCATTTTCTAAATGTCTGAAAACTCTGAGAGTAGTGCCATCTCCTCCTAGGGTGACCACAAGATCTAACTTTACTTTTTTTAATTCCTGCAAAGAATCAATCTTAACTGCTCCCTCCACTTCAATTGGAGCTATTGTGTAAACTTTGGATTTTTTTGCAAGAAATTTTTTTGCCACATCTCTGGCAGTTTCTTCAGATTCTTTCGAGCCAACTTTGCTGACTATTGCGACTGTTTTTAATTTCAAGCAGTTCTACTGAAAGTTATTTACTTAAAAATGATATTTTCTATTTTACTTATCTGGAAAAACAATTAAGTATGAAAACAAAATGGAGATAAAATATGAGTTACGCACACCCTGAGGTTTTAGTTGACACAGAATGGATGTCTCAAAACCCTCCAAATGAAAATAGAAAATTAGTTGAAGTAGATTATGATCCTGTAAATGGATACCAAAAAGGACACATCAAAGGAGCAAGTTTGATTTGGTGGAAGAGAGATATCAACGATCCAGTAACTCGAGATATTATCAGTAAAAAACAATTTGAGGAACTAATGGCAAAAAATGGCATTACCGCTGATACTGAAGTAATACTTTATGGGGATTTCAATAATTGGTTTGCAGCCTTTGTTTTTTGGGTTTTCAAAATCTATGGACATGAGAACCTCAAAATCATGAACGGTGGCAGAAAAAAATGGGAATTAGAAAATAGAGAATATACTACTGAAGAGCCACAAATCCAACCAACAAATTATGTTGCCCAACCACCTGATGAGGGATTAAGGGCATATCTGTTTGATGTTAGCAGAGCATTAGGTAAAGAAGATACAGTTATGGTGGATGTAAGATCTCCAGCTGAATTCACTGGTCAAATTACTGCTCCCCCAGAGTATCCGATGGAACATGCTCAAAGAGGTGGACATATTCCTGATGCCAATAACATTCCTTGGGCCACTGCTGTAAACGATGCAGATGGCACATTCAAATCAGTTGAGGATCTAAAACAAAATTATGAACCAAAAGGGGTTACTCCAGACAAAGATGTAATCTGTTATTGTAGAATTGGAGAAAGATCATCTCATAGTTGGTTTGTATTGAAATACCTCCTTGGCTATCCCAAAGTTCGAAACTATGATGGTTCATGGACTGAATGGGGAAACATGATAGGAAACCCTGTGGAAAAATAAATTGCTTTTAGACCTTCCTGTTTTAAAGAAGGGATCCTTTTACTTCATCAAAGATGGAGACTCAGATCTTGTTATGGAAGATAAAACAAAACGCGGTCTTACAGTAAAGGAGACATCTCTTGATGAAAAATTAAAAGTCAAAGCCGATAAAGGAATGATTCATGATATGGATGGAATCGGTCACTGGGTCCCAATCCGTTGGTATTTTTCAAAAAATCAATTTGATCTTGAAAAGGTTTCAAAATATGCCGAAGAAATGGAAAAAAAATACACCGAACTTCGTGAACTTACCTGCCCTGACGACGACTAGATAACCTTTTTAAATAAATCGAATGTACTGAATCTGAATGTCATTACTTCTAAAAGATCGAGTTTGGTCTATGGAGGCACCAACAGCAAAGCGTGGGGTTTATCCATTACATGGCTTCAAACTAGGACTTTATCGACTACCAATTACACTGGAAGATCCTGACGAAATCAAATCCGTACACGATGGTCTCAAAAAAGCATTTGAAATGGACGCATATGCTGATAGAGTTTTTGCAACCTATAGATGGAAAGAGCAAAACATGGACGACCCAGATGCCAAGGGATACAAAGAAGTTGAACTATCTGTAACTGTAGAAATAGTCACTGGTGAAGTGGTAGACATTATTTATCAGATTTTTCCAATAGAAAAATTTGGAGATCCGCAATGGGTCAAAGATTACAGAAAGAAAGCAGATCATTTTGCAAAAATGATCATTGATACTATTCTAAGAAACACAATTCTGGCCGATAAAATGATTGATTTTCTAATTAAAGATGAAAAAATTACTGAATTAAATGCCCTTCAAAAACTAGAGGAGATGACGCCACTAGCAAAAATTGTTCTTGACGCTAAACCAAAACCAAAACCAGTAGAAGAAGTAGCAGATGAAGCAGGCGGAGCTGACATTCCAATCCTTGATGGTCCAAAACCAGGACCAATAGATGTTGAATACAAATCAAAAATGAAAGCTACTGCGTCATTTGATGCATCTGGACATACGGTCAAAACTTGGGGAAGACGTGGTGCTGATAACAAACAACTAGGTGTTTGGGGAGAATTTGTTTCTGTAGATTATGATATTTGTGTTGCAGATGGCGCTTGTATAGAGGCCTGCCCTGTAGGTGTATACGAGTGGTTTGACACTCCGGGAAATGTTGCATCCGATAAAAAACCATTAATGTCAAAAGAACCAGATTGTATTTTCTGTCTTGCATGTGAAGGTGTTTGCCCTCCATCTGCAATCAAGATTTTTGAACAAAAATAAGAAGACCAATTTGCAAGTATAAATAGCCAGTAGGGCTCAGTCAAAGCTAGGGATGGCAATTAACCCTTTTACCGCGTTTGTATTTGATCTATTCATTATATCTGCAATCATAATTACTGCTTACACTCTCAACTTTTACTATCTTACTTTCCTTTCAGTTCGAAGAAAAGAAGTATTGACTACTGCTGAAATGGGAACTCCTTCTGTAACCATTCAACTCCCAATTTACAACGAAAAATATGTTGCAAAACGTCTGGTAGATGCTGTTTGTGCACTAGATTATCCAAAAGAAAAAATGAAAATTATGGTCTTAGATGACTCTGATGATGATACAGTAGAATTAATGGCAGATGCTGTAAAAGGATACAAAACTCGAGGATTTCAAATTGAACATATACGAAGAGGCACCAGAAAAGGGTACAAGGCAGGTGCTCTAAAATATGCAATGCAAATAACTGACACAGAATATGTGGCAATTTTTGATGCCGATTTCATTCCACCTGATTGGTTTCTAAAAAGAGCAATTCCTCACTTTTCTAAACCAAATATCGGACTTGTCCAATGCCGCTGGGGACATGTTAATGAAAACTATTCGGCAATAACTAAAGCACAAGCTTTGAGTCTTGACTTTCATTTTCTAATTGAACAAAAAGCTAAGAGCAATTCTCATTTATTCATGAATTTTAATGGTACTGCAGGAATCTGGAAGAGAGATTGTATCGATGATGCTGGAGGATGGCATACTGCAACTCTAGTAGAAGATCTGGATTTGAGTTATAGAGCTCAAATGAAAGGGTGGAAATGTGTTTTCTTACCTGATATCGTTGTTGATGCCGAACTCCCAATTCAAATGAATGCTGCAAAGAGGCAACAATTTCGATGGGCAAAGGGTTCAATTCAGTGCGCTGTAAAACTCCTTGGCGGTATTGCAATAAAAAGAAAGGTTGCAGTAGAGGCCAAAATCCAGGCCTTTATTCAACTAACTCGGCATATTGTTTACCCTCTAATGTTAATCCAATTCCTATCATTGCCTATTCTATTGGCAGGCAATGTCAATCTCTATGTGGTTAGCTTTATTCCTGCTCTGACCATTGCGACCTATCTTGCAATGGGCCCTGGAGCGTATCTTATGATAATTCAAAAAATGTATCACAAATCTTGGAAATCTAAAGCCAAAATTCTTCCGTCGTTACTTGTTTACAATGCAGGATTGTCAGTAAACAATACTGTGGCAGTTTTTGATGCTGTTTTGGGAAAAAAGAATGAATTTTTGAGAACTCCGAAATACGGAATACTTACCAAAAACGATGATTGGAAAGATAATGCCTATAATTTACCATTTACCAAAGTAACCTTACTTGAACTCTTTTTTGGAGTGTATGGTGTGATGGGAATTTTGATTTCTATATTTTCTAACAATCCTGTTTTTGCACCCATTATTGCAATTCAAACAATCGGATTTTTCTTTATTGCATTCATGAGTCTTTCTCATTCTAGGTTTAAAAGAAATAAATCAAGCCAACCTAAAGCTCTAACGAGAGAGGAAAAGATGGCAAACAAGATTTACACAATTTCGATGGTTGGAATAGTAGCAATTATTGTCTTTGGTGGCTTTATGGCAATTTATGGATATAATACAGATATCTATCCTCTTGATAGAATGCGAGGACATCTTGATGGAATAGTTGGAACTTCTGATCCTGCAGTCATACAAGCTCATCTTCTTGAAATAAAGAAAGACTTGAACACAGTAATGGTAAACCTTGATGAAACTAAAAATGCCCAAGGAGAAGTGATAGGCAAAAACCCTGTGTGGATATTTCCAACCGAGTCTACTAACTTCCTAAGGATTGAAAGTGATGTAGACTCCATGATTACTAGTATTGAAAAAATTTCAACTGTTCCAAGGGACAGTTCTGCTTATCATACTGGAATGTTAGACATCAATGCACGTTCAACAATCCTTAAAGAAAACATCATGGATGCAACGCCATACATGTACGTTAGTGTATCTAATATCGTATTTAGTACAATGTGGATTGCCGTAATAATCGGAATCTTTGCAGCCCTTAAACGAAAGAAAGATCAATTAACTACACTGGATGAAACAACTGGTGTCTAGGAAATATTCAGCTCTTTTCTGATTTCGTCCACTGCTCTTATTCCGTAAATATCTCTTATTTGTTGGACTCTGATTGATTCTTTCAAGAGATCTCGACCTATCGCATCTGTCAAAATTGTAAAAACATCGCTAAATCTAATCTCCCATTTATCTGCACAATCTAGAATCTTACTAACTGCCCACTGCCTTACTTCGTGTGGAAGGGGAATTTTATTTTCTGATTCTATGGATAGTCTATCAAATAGATTTACAAGATCTGCTGTTTGTGATGCCATATTTTCAAGGTCTTTTGCTTCCCCGTACTTTGATTCGGATTGCATTCTCATGTTTGATTGGTATTCTGAAAGCTTCAGTAGCGCCATCATCTCTTTAGAAGTATCTGTGGATACTTTGTTTGTGACATTTTTGACTGATTGCATTTCTTGGAAAACCTTGTCTGTCTTTTTATGAAATTCTGCAGAAAGCTCATCTTGTCGTTTAATCATATCATTTATCGAAGAAACTTTTTGCTCAATCGTGTTTGTTTTATCAAAAACATTGGTTTTAAAATCTGCAAAATCTTCTTGAACTGATTTTAATCCCTCCCCGACAAATGCGGTAGAATCTGCTCTATGGGAAAGTGACCCAATTTCATTTTCAATTTTGTCTATTTTTCCACCAAAATCAGAAA
>JBMSGE010000013.1:0-18104 GCA_049414205.1 Nitrosopumilaceae archaeon | reverse complement strand
ACAGAAGAGAAAAAGGTAATCTTCTATGATGAAATTTCAGGGATGCTTGCAGCTCGTGGTGTTTGGATGTTAATGTATTTCTCACACCCCAATGTTGTCATGTTAGATGGAGGAATGAAAAAATGGACCTCTGAAAAATTAGAGATTGAAACAAAACAAAACAGCTTCCAACCCACTAATTATTCTGGAAAAATTGATTCTTCACTTATCACAGGCTTTGAGAATATCCGCGATAATTTTGATAAACTGAAAATAATTGATGCAAGATCCGTAGGTGAATATGATGGCACCACAGTAAGGGCCGCCCAAGCTGGGCACATTCCAAACTCCATCAATATTGATTGGGCGCTTAATGTAAACGAAGATGGCACAATCAAAAATGAATCTGATCTCTCAGAACTTTATGATGTTCCCAAAGATTCTGAGATTGTTACCTATTGCCAAGGGGCATATAGAGCCGCAAATTCTTTCATTGTTTTGAAAAAACTTGGATTTGAAAATGTCAAAGTATATCTTGGTTCCTGGGGAGAATGGGGAAATAGATTAGACCTTCCTGCTGTAAAATAACTTGAGAACAATTTCTTCAAAGAGTTTTTGTATCTTAAATAAGAATAACTTGTATGGGATTTCTAAAAAAACTCAAAGATACTGCTGAAAAGAGTGTAGAAAAAGGAACAGATCTAGGTAAGAAAGGTATCGAAAAAGGAACAGAACTTGGCACTAAAGGATATGAGGGTGCAAAAGATGCGGCCCAAAAAGGTCACGATAAAGCCAAAGGCAATAAAGAATAAACTTTTCTTTATCTAAATATTATTTTTTATATTAAAATTTTATTTTTGATTTACTTTTTTTTCCAGATGAAATTATTGTAAATCAATTCTTGTCTGAGTTGTGCAAATGGTCTTGCACCACCTGCATACCACTTTGTAAAGAATTCATACAGATGCAACCTAAGCGACTGGATATATACAATCAATCCTTCAATCATCATAATTCCTAAATTACCTCCAACAATCATTGCTATTGCTCCTCCTGATTCTGCACCTCCAAGAGAAGTGTATGCATTGTTAACCGTTAACAACAACGCCGCATGCACCAAAAGCATAATTCCCAACCTCGCATAACTAATTGTATGGGCTAAACTTTCAACTGTTTTTCCAAGAAATACCTCCATGACAACACTTCCGGCATCTCCCTCTCCTGGATGTTTTTTTGCATGCATAATACCTCCGACCATCATTATGACCATCGAAGCAATTACAACAATAACTGCAATCCTGGTAACTATCCAAACTTGAGCCCAATCACCCAAAAATACTGTTACCCATGGAACAGCTTCGGTATGAACTCTTGAATACATGTTCATTACATCATATTGAGAACCAATTGCACACATCATAATTACAACAATTCCGCCATAAAGTGTTAGATTTGGAATTGCCTCCATGTACAATACAAGTTTTTGACCGGCTTGGGCAAGTCTTTGCATCCTCAAAATCATTGCCCATACAAGATGAATGATTCCAATGAACAGTGAGACCTTAAGAATATTGATTACTTGATCAAATGTCAGTTCTGCCACGCTTAGTATTCCTACAATCCAACTTACCGAATAAAGGGCTCCGCCCTCTTCTAACAACCCTTCAAAGGGACCTAAATGATCAAGGTGATAACCAAATGCTTCTCCTGCTCCTACACCAGCTATTGCTGCAGAGGCTCCAGAAATTGCAATTAGCATTCCCCATTTTGAAATATCACCTTGTCCTTTTACTTTGAATAATAATCCTAAACCCATCAACAATAAACCATGACCCACATCTGCAAACATTAATCCATAAAAAATAGGCCACATCAAGGCAATCATTGGAGTGGGATCTGGTTCCCCATTCTTTGGAATGCCCTGACTTTTTGTTATTACTTCAAATGTTCTTACGAATCTCTTGTTATCAAACAATGTTGGTAACAGATTGACCAGTTTAGGATCAGTAACCTCTTCTACAACGGACGTCCATTGATTAGTAGAATCATGGAATTTTTTCTCCATTTTTTCTGGAATAAATCCTTGAATTACAGCAAAATGTCTTGTTCCTCCTGGTTTTCTTAAAGTCTCAAGCACGTCTTTTGCGATTTTTGCTTTTTCATGAATTGATAGAATATCTCGTCTAAGGCCTTTTTTGAGCCCTGCAATTTCTTTTTTAATGGATGATCGCTTTGCCGTTAATTCTTTAATTTTTGCATTGGCATTCTCATATGCCTCACTGGGAATCTGTGAAACTCCTTCAGGGATTGTAAATGCATTAGAATTGAAACTCCTCATTACCTTTAGAACTTTTTCCGAATCTTCAACATCAGAAATTATAAGAAGTGCGGATTTTTCCTTACTGTCTAAATCGTATTTGTAAATTGTGATGTCTTCTAACGATCGATTTATTTCTTCAAAATCAGCAGAGTTGATTACAAATAGGTTGGTGTAAAAATATTTCATCAAACCAAAACCACTCAAATCTATTTTCATTTTCTTAACAACCTCTAAAGTCTCTCTGAGTGAAGTATACTCTTCAATTGCATGCTTGATGTTTTTTTGCTCTTCAAGCAATTCAGCAGGTTTTTGAATAATGCCAGGGGCGTTCTCTTTTAGATAATTTATCATTTCATCAATCTCATCTATCTCATAATCTGTTTTTTTGATTACAGTTCCTTTGAAAAGTATCTCCAAAATTCCTACATCCATAGGAATTTCTAGCCCTTTTATCACATCATTAATCTCTTGGTATGATTTTTGAGCCTCTAAAAGGAGGTCATCTATTTCTGGAGTCACAAGATCATTTTCAGTGTCTATTTTGTGAAACCACGTAAATTCCGTAAGCCTTGAGATCGCTCTTGGAGACTCACTTCTTGGTAAAATAACGGTCCCAAGCTTTAGATCCGAGGTAGCCAAGATGCTTTGATGATTATTTTTTGTTTTTAATATCTTTCTGATTGGACCAACTACCAAACATTAAAATCTATTAGCGAGTCAACGCCAAATGTTGGCTTCCGATTCTGCGTTAGAAAGAACCATAGACAAAATTCTCAGTCAAACAGAATCAAATATCTTATCAGGTCTTAATGAGGCACTCACAGAATCTCAACAAAAACTAGAAGATTTCTCTAAAAATCTAGAGCAAGAATATGACCAAATCATCAATGACGGCAAAAAAGAGGCAGATAAAATTGAAAAACAAATCCTGGGAAGCGCCGATCTTGAGGCCAGAAATAAGCAACTTACAACAATTGAAGAGTCAATTGACAAAGTATTCCAAAAAGCACTAGATGAAATTGCAAATGCTGATCGCAGTGGTGACTATTCTAATTTAATAAAATCTCTCTTAGACGAATCAACAAAAATCTTGGGAACAACAGAGATAGTTGTTTTTACAAATACCAAGGACAAAGAAATAGTTCAATCCATGTTATCACAGTATCCAGGATCTGAGTTATCTTCAGAAACTATTGAATGTCTTGGCGGTGTTAAGGTAAAATCCAAAGATGGTTCTATGACATTTGACAATACTGTCGATGCAAGAATCGAACGATTGAAGCCTTTAATTAGGAAGGATATTGCAACCCAATTCGGAGTAGGTAATTAGTATGGCAGCTCAAGGTAGAATAGTTTGGGTAAGCGGTCCGGCTGTACGGGCAGACGGAATGTCTGATGCAAAAATGTATGAGACTGTAACTGTTGGAAATTCCAAACTAGTAGGAGAAGTAATCAGATTAACAGGAGATGTCGCATTTATCCAAGTTTACGAATCAACAAGTGGATTAAAACCAGGTGAGCCTGTAATTGGTACTGGTAACCCACTTAGTGTACTTTTAGGTCCAGGAATTATTGGACAACTTTATGATGGAATTCAAAGACCTCTAAAAGAATTATCAAAAGCCTCAGGTTCCTTTATTGGAAGAGGTATTACTACAACCCCTGTAGATTTAACCAAACAATACCACTTTGTTCCAAAAGTAGCAATTGGTGATGATGTAACTGCAGGAACTGTCCTAGGCACTGTTCAAGAAACAGACCTGATTGAACACTCTATTATGGTACCTCCTGACCATAAAGGAGGGAAAATCACAAATGTTGTAAGTGAAGGAGACTATGATTTAGAAACAGAAGTTGCAACAACAGAAAAAGATGGACAAACTATTCCACTAAAGATGTATCACAAATGGCCTGTAAGAAAACCACGACCATTCCTAAAAAGATATGATCCAACGGTACCACTACTAACAGGACAACGTGTTATTGACACATTTTTCCCAATTGCAAAAGGCGGTACTGGTTCTATCCCAGGGGCCTTTGGAACTGGTAAAACCGTAACACTACACCAAATTGCAAAGTGGGCTGACTCTCAAGTTGTAGTATACATTGGATGTGGTGAAAGAGGAAACGAAATGACAGAAGTACTCGTAGAATTCCCAGAACTCAAAGATCCAAGAACAGGAAAACCACTTATGGACAGAACAGTTTTGGTAGCAAACACAAGTAACATGCCTGTAGCAGCAAGAGAAGCAAGCATCTACACTGGTGTAACAATTGCAGAATATTATAGAGATATGGGAAAAGATGTTGTTCTTGTAGCTGACTCTACTAGTAGATGGGCCGAATCTCTTCGTGAAATGAGTGGCCGTCTAGAAGAGATGCCTGCAGAAGAAGGATATCCATCATATCTAGCATCAAGATTAGCAGAATTTTATGAAAGGGCAGGACGTGTAAGAGCATCTGGAAGCCCAGACCGCGATGGTTCAGTTACTTTAGTTGGAGCAGTATCTCCATCAGGTGGTGACTTTACAGAACCAGTTACAACACACACAATGAGATTTATCAAAACTTTCTGGGCTTTGGATGCAAAGCTTGCATACTCTAGACACTACCCATCAATTAACTGGATGAACAGCTACTCTGGATATTTGGCAGACATTGCAAAATGGTGGGGAGAGAACATCAACGAGGATTGGTTAAGCCTTAGAAGTGAAGCATATGGAGTTTTACAAAGAGAAGATACGCTAAAAGAGATTGTTAGACTTTTAGGTCCTGAAGCATTACCAGACGAAGAAAAACTAATTCTTGAGGTTGCAAGAATGGTAAAAATCGGTCTGTTACAGCAAAACTCATTTGATGATGTTGATACTTATTGTAGTCCTGAAAAACAATACAAACTTCTAAAATTGCTAGTAGACTTTTACAAGAAAGGTCAACAAGCCCTTAAAGAGGGAGCATCACTTGCAGATATTAGAGCAATGTCAATCGTTGGTTCTATGCTTAAAGCAAGAATGGATATTAAAGACGATGAGATGCCAAAACTTGATCAGTTAGAAGTAGACATGCAAGAACAATTCAAAAACATTACAGGAGTGAAAGTTCAAAATTGAGCGCAGAAGGCGGAGTTCAATACAGCAAGATTGCAGAAATTAAAGGCCCACTTGTAGTAGTTGATGATGTTTCAAATGCAGCATTTGATGAACTAGTTGAAGTTGAAACAAATGAAGGCGAAAGAAGATTAGGTAAAGTTCTTGAAGTTGGAAATGGAAAAGCGATTGTTCAAGTCTTTGAAGGAACAACTGGACTTTCAATATCTGGTACTAACGCAAAATTTGTAGGTAAAGTAATGGAGATGCCAGTATCAAAAGAGGTACTTGGTCGAGTCTTTGATGGATTAGGTAGACCAAAAGATGGATTGCCTGATCCAATAGCAGATCAATTTATTGACATTAATGGTGAACCAATGAATCCTGAGCAAAGAGAGTATCCTAAAGACTTCATTCAAACTGGTGTTTCAGTAATTGATGGAATGATTACTCTAGTTAGAGGACAAAAACTTCCAATCTTTTCTGGCTCTGGTATGTCTCACAACCTTGTAGCCGCTCAAATTGCAAGACAAGCAAGTGTAGTTGGTACTCAAGATGACTTTGCCGTAGTTTTTGCAGCCATTGGTGTGCAATACAGTGAAGCAGAGTACTTTAGAAGAAGTCTTGAAGAATCAGGTGCTCTTAAACGAAGTGTTCTTTTCTTAAACACAGCAGACGATCCTGCAATTGAAAGAATCATTACTCCACGTGTTGCTTTAACAGTTGCAGAATACTTGGCTTTTGAACTCGGAATGCACGTTTTGGTTATTCTTACAGACATGACAAACTATGCCGAAGCATTAAGAGAAATCAGTGCAGCAAGAGAAGAAGTCCCAGGAAGAAAAGGATATCCAGGATATCTTTACACTGACTTGTCAACAATTTACGAAAGGGCAGGAAAACTAAACGGCAAAAAAGGAAGCGTAACACAGGTGCCAATTCTTTCAATGCCTTCAGATGACATTACCCATCCAATCCCAGACTTGACTGGGTATATCACAGAGGGTCAGGTGGTACTTGGCAGAGATTTATTCAGACAAGGAGTTTATCCTCCCGTAAACATCTTGATGAGCCTTAGTAGATTAATGAAAGACGGAATTGGTGAAGGAAGTACCAGAGCAGATCATGGTGAGGTTTCTAACCAGGTTTATGATGCATATTCTAGAGCACAAGAAGTTAGGGCTCTTGCAGGAATTGTTGGTAAAGCAGGATTAACACAAATTGATTTGAAATACATGGATGTTGGAGATGCCTTTGAAAAAGAGTTCCTAACACAAGCAACTGATGAAAATAGAACCATTGAAGAAACCCTTAGCATCTTGTGGAAAATTGTTTCTAAACTCCCAAAGAATGAGATTACAAAAATCAAAGACAAATACGTAGACCAATACTATCAGGAAAAGTAGCATAATGTCATTTGGACAGAATGTAGCTGCGACAAAAATTGAACTGCTAAAATACAAAAAATCTAGCCAAGTTGCAGTAATGGTTCAGAAAATCCTTGATGACAAGCGTAAAGTTTTACTAAAAAACATCGAAGAGATGATTCAAGAAGCCTCTAAAGCAAGAGGAGGAATCTGGGATCCTTTACAAGACATTTACAAATCCGTTAATGAGGCATATTTGGCACTTGGTACTGGAACAGTTGACTCTGTTGCCGAATCAACTCCTCCGGTAATGGAAGTTGATATTAATGTTAGACGAGTTGTAGATGTAAAAATTCCTGCACTTACCGTAACTGAAAAAGATACAAAGTCAATGCCATATGGTTTTGCAGACACAAACTCCTCTATTGATAGAGCAGCAAAACAGATCAAAGTGTTACTTCCAAAAATCTGCAAGGCCGCTGAATATGAAAACTCGATATTCAGCCTCGCAAAAGCACTTGAAAAAACACAAAAACTTCTCAACGCACTTGAAAATGTAATTATACCTCAGTATAAGGAAAAAATTCGATTCATTCTTGCAACGCTTGAAGAACGTGAAAGAGAAGATTTCGCAAAGTTAAAAAAAGTCAAAGCTAAGATGGAGAGCGGTAGTTAATGGCAAAAGAAGAAATAAAAAAATTAATTGAAAATTCTAAAAAAGTATTAGATCAAGACAATGAGAATTTCTCTCAATCAATAAAAGACGATCTTCAATCTTTCAAAAAAAAGACTTTGGATAAAATTTGATCCAAAAACACTATCATGATTTAAATATGGAACGGAAGGGGGCTTAAACATACATGAAACCTATTGTATTAGCACTTTTGACAACACTTGTGATTTCAGCTATAGGCTTCACTGGTACTGCATATGCTCAAGAATCTGGAGCAGATGATGGAACTGGAATGAAACTACTAGGTGCTGGTTTAGCATTTGGTATGGCAGCATTCGGAGCTGGTATTGGTTTAGGTCAAGTAGGTGCAGCAGGTCTTGCAGTGATTAGCGAGAACCCAGCGTTGCAATCAAAAGTATTCATCTTCGTAGGTATGGTAGAATCAATCGCTATCTACGGTATAGTCATGATGTTTATCATCCTGGGACAGTAGGCCCAGTCTTAAACTCTTTTTAAAATTTTTAGATTTTTTAATTGTATTTTAGCTGATTTACATCTAAAACTCGTCCACAATATCTGCACTTGAGTACTCGTCCTTCTTTGTCAATTACATCCATTATGGATTCAATGTGCTCATGACTGTTAGTTATACAATCTGGATTAGAACATCGGAAAATTCTGTCGATTTCATTTGGTAGGGCAACCCTTCTTTTTTCAACTAGTTTGTAGTTTTTGATCATGTTAATTGTCGCCTTGGGAGCTATTACTGCTAATTTGTTGGTGTCATCATCAGCCAAGAACTTGTTTTCAACTTTTATGATGTCTTTTTTCTTAAACTTGCCACTTGGAACATTCAATGCAATAGTAATCAGACTTCCATCGCTCCCATCAATTTGAAGAGCATTGAGAACTTGAAGGCCCTTACCTTCATCAATATGGTCAATTACAGTTCCTTCCTTGATTCGTCGAACCATGAGTTCGGACTCTTGCATCAGAATACTTTGTATAGTCACCAGTATATATTATTGAAAGAGTGAACGATTTCTTCAACAAAGACATTATTTCCATAAAGGACTACACCAGAGACCAATTAGAGAACATCTTTGAGTATACCGACAAGATGATGGCGCTGGATCCCATAAAGAGAAGAGAGATTTGCAAAGGTAAAACACTGAGTTACTTGTTTTACGAACCTAGTACCAGAACTCGTCTAAGTTTTGAATCTGCAATTGCCTCCATTGGTGGAAACTCTTTGGGAATATCAGATATTTCCTCCTCATCCACCCAAAAAGGTGAGAGTCTGGCAGATACTGTAAAAATAATGTCCATCTATTCAGATGTTCTTGTTTTGAGACATCCACTTGATGGCTCTAGTAGATTTGCATCAGAAATTTCATCAAAACCTGTAATTAATGCAGGTAGCGGAACAGAAGAACACCCTACACAAGCAATACAGGACTTGTTTACAATAAAAAAAGAAAAGAAAAAGATTGATGGACTAAAGATTGGAATTGTTGGTGATTTAAAATATGGCCGAACAGTTTACTCTCTTTTATCTGGACTTGGAAACTATGATGTTGAAGTTCATTTAATTTCTCCTGAATCATTACGAATAAGATCAGATTCCATTTATGATATTAAGAAAAAAATTTCCTTTACTGAATCAACTGACATTGAAGAACACATTGATGATCTTGATGTTGTTTATGTAACGAGAATTCAAAAAGAAAGATTCCCTGATGAGGAAGAATATCTCAAAGTAAAGGGAAGTTACATAATCGGACTAGACTTGTTACAAAAAATGAAAGATGATTCAATTATTTTACATCCATTACCTAGACTCGATGAAATTGCAACAGACGTTGACAAAACAAAAAACGCAAAATATTTCCAGCAAGCAGAATATGGAAAATACACTCGTGCTGCAATGCTTGGTTTGATTCTCAATGAAGATGGATTCTAAGCAAAATTTCTCTTTTCAAGATTTCCGTATTCCATATATCTGAAGAGTACTCAACAATAGTAAGTTTGACTTTAACTAAGATTCTTCCAATCTTCCCATTGGATTTGGTTTTGTTTCCAAGGCAAGAGCTGCCATTGCGGATATTTGAGCCTAGATACAAGCAACTTGTAGATGATTGCATGCTCAGTGATGGTCAGTTTGGAGTATGCCTAGCTGATCAAAACAATCAGGTAAGAGGCTGGAATGGGCCAAAAAGTGTGGGAACAATTGCAAAAATTACCAAATGTGAGGACGTTGAGTTAGATGGAATGCAAGTACAAATAGAAACAATGGGACGCAGTAAATTCAAAATAAAAAAAATTATTCCACCGTCAATTGATCTACCTGAAAATTATGATCCATATACCATAGAAGGACACCAAACAATCTCTGATCTAAATGAAAACGCACGAGATGATGATAAAATGTATCTAAGAGCTGAAGTAGAACTAATTCCTGAAATTGACGATAATATTTCACTGAATCAATGGGAACACTTGATTGATTTGTGGAAGAAAAAAACCGCCAAACAAGCTTTACCACAAGTAATCGAATCTGCAGCACTTGATCAAATACTAACTCAGTACTACCTCACAACAGATACTCCGACAATTGATTATGTTTACTCTCTGGCTGCCCTCGGTGCACAGGATCCTGAGGAACTACAACCAATTTTGGAGGCAGACTCTATGGAAGAATTACTTCAAAGATTTGAGAATTTAATGACAGTAAAATAACCCTAAATTTGTTAACTATAATGTTGTCAATACCCAAAGTTGGAATTATTTTACTTGCTTTGATTTTTGTATTTCCTGTAAGTAGTGTATATGGTCATGGATTAGGAATTGATACAATTTCATCAGTAGATATTCAAGGAAAAGAAATCTCCATTTCAGTAGAACTTCCTTTATCTTTTGATAATTTAGAGGAAAAACAAATCACAATAACCGCAATAGAAGATGAAGAAAAAGAAAACGCCAAAAATGTAACTTTTCTTATTGGCCTATTTCATGAAAATGAAATGATATTTCGTAATTATTTTTTCACTGAAGATGGCGTTCTTCCAATTAAGGTAATTCCTACCCAGGATGATAAAATCACGATTAATGGAGAGCAGGATTCTCTTTTAGGAGCATGGTATGGGACAGACTCAAATCCTCTTGAAATCACTGGTCCAATTTTTACCTCTGGAGGTCTTTATAATTTTGAAATTGAGGTAAGGACGCTAGATGAGCCTACAAACATCGTAGAAGACTCTGGTGTGTATAATGCGGATTTGAGCGTGGCTGAAACAAGCACTTTTGTGGAAAAAGACTCTCTTGAACAAGATGTTTCTTTTAGAATAAAGTCGTATTTTGATAAAATTTCTTCATTTGAGTACGATTCTGAGAAAAAACAAGTGACATTTGAAATGCCTTTTGATTGGAGTGAAAAACAAATGTCACACATACCTGTAGTGCATGAAGAAGTTCATTTTCCCAAAGAATTTGCTGAATTTTTATCTGGAGGTTATACTGGCCAGATAAATGGAATTGATTTATTCAAGTCTTCAATTCAAGTGGATGATTATACTGAAGTAGATGAAAGAATAGTACATTTTGTATTACTGCAGGATCATTTGAGATTTTTGAAAAATCAAATGAAGCAATCAGGTGAACCATTACCTGACACTATGGTTTTTACTTTATCTACTAGTGAGAAAATTGATTTTCCATTAAATGCATATACAAAAAGTGAAGAATTTCTTGTAAATCTATCCTGGGATCCAATTACAATTGAGCCTGACCAAAATACAAAGTTTGTCTTTACAATTAGAGATGGTAGAACTGGTGAGCCATTACGTGATTCAGATTATACGTTTGTAATATTACAAAATGGTAAAGAAATCCACAAAGCAACTGGAGTTGCTCGTGTAGGAGGAGAATCAGAAGATTACTACTTTACTGAAGATCAGACAGGACCAACAATAATTAGATTCGAAAACATTCGAAATACTGGACAGGAAACTGAATTTGGAATTGTAGTCGCTCCAGAATTTGGCGCATTTGTAACACTCATTCTTGTAATATCTTTGATGTCGGTAATTCTTGTTGCTAAAAAATCATCATTGAATATGAAATTGTAACTACAGTGCAACTAGTCTTACAGTATCCATGTTTTTGTTTGTCTGAAAGTCTCTAGTCATTGTAGATACTTTTTCAGCATCTCCATCAATCAAAAACAACTCCATACACTTTTCTTTCTCAATCTTACTGTGAAGGTGCGTTGTAATAAGATCCTCAAAGTTATGAGTAATTCCTGATACAATATGATCAAACTGATCATTGTGAACAACAAGTAATATTGCATGAATATTTCCAGACAAATCTGATTTCTGTTTTTCTTCAGAAACAAATGACCTAATTCCTGCCCTGATTGCCTCAGACCTACCTGAAAACCCCATAGATTTTTGGAGTTTATCTAATTCTGTAAGAATTTCTTCATTTAGTGAAATGGAAACTATCGGCATATGCCTAATGTTATTAATTATCTTATAAGTTTAGCAATTAAAATTATTAAGAATTTATAAATTTATTAATAATTCTCATGAAATTTGTGCGTGAACAATCAAGTCAAAATGGCAATAATTGCAATTGCCATTGTTATTCCGTTAAGCTCCTATTCAGTTTGGGCAAGTGATTCTAGTTTACAAATTCAAGATGAAAATGATTCAAACAAAATTCAGGCAATTTCATCATTTTATCCTCTCTATGAATTTGCTCAAAAAGTTGGACAGGACAAAGTAGATGTAAAATTATTGGTTCCCGAAGGTGTAGAGCCACACGATTGGGAACCAACAATTCAAGATGTTCAAAAAATGCAAAAAGCAGATTTAATCATAATTAACGGGATAGGATTTGAAAATTGGGTTGACCGTCTTGAAGATCTGAATTATCAAGGAATTGTAGTTGATACAAGTGATGGAATTATTGAAGAGAAAGTTTTGGGAGATCTTGACAATCATGAAAGTGAAGACAATCATGAAAGTGAAGACAATCATGAAAGTGAAGATGAACATGGACATGAATCTGGTGACCCTCACATTTGGTTAAACCCAGTTCTAGCTAAAACTCAAGTCCAAAACATCGCAGACTCATTTTCTAAGTTTGATCCAAACAACAAAGACTTCTATCAAACGAATGCAAAAAACTACCAAAATGAATTAGATCTCCTAGATACAACAATTAAAAAAGATCTGTCAGGATGCAATCGTGATTTTATTGCATTTCATGATGCTTTTTCCTATTTTGCTGATGAATATGATTTAAGACAACACACCATAATCTCGTCAAATGATCCACATGCAGAACCTACTGCAAAAACTTTGGAAAATGTAATTAACACTGCAAGAGAATTAAATATTAAAATAATTTTCACAGAAGATACAATTGATCCTCGAGTCTCTACAGTAATTGCTAATGAGATAGGAGGAAAAATTCTCATCCTGTCTCCTCTTGAATTTGGTGGTGAAGGAGACTACATTTCTAGAATGACTGAAAATCTTCAAAATCTAAAGGAGGAATTATGTTGAACGTTGTAGAAATAGAACACTTGACAGTAAAGTATCCAGATGTAAAAGCACTTGATGATGTTAGTTTCACAGTTAAGGAAGGTGACTTTTTAGGCATAATTGGACCAAATGGCGCAGGAAAAAGCACTCTCTTTGCCTCAATGCTAGGATTGAATAACAAATATGATGGAACCATCAAGTTCTTCGGACAAGATATTAGAAAATCTAAGGACTATCTAAAAGAAATAGGGTATGTTCCTCAAAAACCCATTTTTGAAAAAAACTTTCCTGCTACTGTAAGTGACATTGTTAAAATGAGTTTACGAAAAGATTCAAACGAAAAAAAAATTGATGAAATTTTACAACAGTTGTGGATTCATGAACTAAGTAGTAGACGAATTGGAGAACTTTCTGGAGGACAGCTACAACGAGTCTTTATTGCAAAAGCCCTAGTAAATAATCCTAAAATTTTGATTCTAGATGAACCAGTTACTGGAATTGATCAGCAAAATATTGATCTGTTTTTTAGCATTTTACGAGAATTAAATTCTAAACAAAAAATTACTATAATTTGGTCATCTCATGATCTCGATGCAGTAAACAAACTTGCAAATCATGTTGCTTGTCTAAATAGAACATTATTCTTTCATGGAGAATCTGATGAATTCTTTGAAAATGATGAACTGGTTAAACAATACTCTGAAGCATCAATGCAGGAACACATGCATCATCATTAATCATGTCATTTGAAATTTTATCCTTTAGTTTCATGCATAGAGCACTAATCTCTGGTGTTGCCATAGCCATTCTTTGTTCAGTTATTGGGTTGTTTCTTGTTTTACGACGTTACTCTTTGTTTGGCGATGCAATAGCTCATTCTTCATTTGGAGGAATTGCATTGGGTTTACTTGCAGGAGTGTATCCTCTTTGGACAGCTTATGGTGTTTCATTGGTAAGTGCTTTGATAATTACACGAGTAAAAGAAAAATTCAACATTTCAGGGGATGCTTCAGTAGCTATTCTTTTATCATCAGGAATTGCAGTTGGGCTCGTAATTATAGGAATTTCAGGAGGATTCACCATAGATATCTTCAGTTTTCTATTTGGCAGTATTCTTTTGGTAAGTGTAAATGATACAATTTTGATTTTATCATTAACAGGAATTATTTTGATTGTTGTTTTAGTTTTGTATAGGCAACTACTTTATTCTACATTCAATGAAGAACAAGCAAAGGTAAGCGGTATACCAGTTGAGAAAATTAACTATCTTATTGTATTTATGGCAGGATTAACTGTTGTTACCTCGATTCAACTTGTAGGCGTACTGTTAATCTCAGCTTTGTTTGTGATTCCAAACGTTTCTGCAATTATGTATGGTAAGGGATTTAAACACACGGCAATTATTTCTATATCTTTTTCAATTTTCTCAGTTGTAACAGGAATTTTAATTTCATATATTTTTGATATTACTCCAGCTGGAACCATTGTACTTTTATCGATTGGATTGTTTGCTGGAACTATGGGAATAAAGTCACTGGGATTATTATCTAAGAATTAATCAAAGAATTCAATCTTCGTTTATCTTTTACACTTCTAACAAAAAATAATGATGTTGCAACAATTCCCATAGCAATTAAGGGTGAGGCAAGTTCAGTGTATTTTAGTTCAAATTTATCTGTGGTTTGTAATTGAGAAGCAGTTATAGGTACTTCAGTAATTTTTACCATTCCAAGTTTATTTCCCTGTTGTTCAACAAACCAAACATTGTTCTTGTTGTCTGACGTCATAAATTGGACAAAGGAAGTTTCTGTAGGAACTGGAACTTCTATCAAATTATTATTGTGTGGGTCGTATGCAGCAATATTATCAACTACATGTTGAGCAAACCATATGTTGTCATATCTATCAAAGGCCATTCCAAATGGAAGGGCTTCTTGATCTGGAACAGGAATTCTCTCAAAAGTTTCTAAAATTGGGTTAAACTTGACTATTCCCACGCCTGTGTGTTCGGCAATCCAAAGATTATTGTCTTTATCTACAATCATTGCCTCTGGTGCTCGAAGGGGTTGGTCATCAGAAAATTCAGTTACCTCGTTATTTTGAGGATTGATAAATCCAATACTACCAGTACCTGATTTTGTAAACCATATTTTTCCATCATTGTCTATTGTAAGAGCAAACGGCAATGATCCTTTTTTCAGTGAAATTTCTTCAAATGAATTAGAATCTGGAATGTATTTCAAAATTTTATCTTTATTGATAATTACAACCCAAATATTTCCATTAAAATCAGACTGAATAAAGGTAGTTGTGCTTCTATCAATTACTGGAGCAACTTCTGGAAGAGTAATAGTTGAAAATTCTGAAGCGAGGGGATCATAATATCCAATTTGATTTCGTCCAGGATCATTAAACCATATTCTTCCTTTGGGATCTATTGTCAAAAATGCTGAAACTGTTCCATCAAAAGAATGAGAGGTAAATTCTTCAGATTCTAATGAAAATTGCCAAAGTCTTGGAGCAGAAGGATCACTAATCCAAATGGAGTCTTTACCATCATATACGGGAAATAGTGGCTTTGATGTATCTGGGAATTCATATTCAATAATTTCTGTTTGCAGATCAGGTAGTCTTGGTTTTACAAGTAAATTCATCAATACAGATTCATTGGCACTTTCTAATCTTTGGATTTCAACTTCTGTTTGCCATTCTCCTGAGAAACCAAATGTTAATTCTCCTTGAAACATTGATGGTGAATCTTCATCTGTCGAAATTTTTTCTATTGGTATTTCAATTGGGGATATGTTTCGTTGAGGGTTTGATATTTTTATTTTGATTTCTTCTGCATCTGTCAATCTATTATTTTCAAAATCACTAACCTTCACCAAAATTGAATTTGTACCACTCGTAAAGGGTGTAATTTCTATATCATATTTTGCACTTTCAGAGAATTCAATTGTTCTAAAATCATAAGTTACTTCTTGGGCTTCAACTTTTTGAATCTCCCCTGCAGGCAAGGTCCCATTTGCCAAAAGGGCAACTACGCCCAATAGAATGATTCCAAGAGCTGCATCAACCTTCAGTGATCTTTTCAGCTTCTTATGTACCGAAATTGATTTTGAATTAATTGAATTTTCTCCAGATTTCTGAACTTTAAATTGAAAAAACCCACCAAGGCCCACCATAATGACTGCAATGACAATTTTTGCGATGATTAATTTTCCATAAATCGATTGAGAAATAATCCCAACATCACTTTCTAAAAGCCACATCAATGTTGGACCAGAAATAATGACAATTCCAATTGCAATAGTAAAGGCAATGGAGAATCGTGGTATCATGACCAGAGACATTTTTTCTCTTGCCATTCCATCTAACTTTGAGAGTGCAGGAAGTAAAGTGAATACAAAATAAATAATTCCTCCAATCCAGATTGCTGCAACCAAATTGTGAACATAATCCAATGCAACTGCTGCCATTTCCCCACTAGCAGCTCCATGTCCGATCATTGAAGAAGTTCCAATTAATGCAAGAGACAAAATAAGCATTGGAATATGATGCTTTTTTGAGATCTGGCTTTTCCTATCCATCCAAAACCATATTCCCAAAAGAATGACAGTGATTATCATCCTAATTAGCCAGGATGTACCAAAAGTGGTTTGTATAGCATCAAAGGCTGAAGTCTCTAATCGTAGGGTTTGAATTGCAAGCATGGCAATATTTGATGCAAAAACTAACATCAATCCAATACCTGTTAAAGTCATCAATTTTCCATGGTGAAAAATCTCTACCTTTTCAATTTCTTTTCTTAGTACCGATTTATTTTGAGTTCCCCAAATTAACATAGATGCAATAATTCCGCCTAAAACTATAGTTTGTCCAACTAATCCAGGGAATCTTGCTCCAGCTTCGGGGAAAAATAAAATTTCATAAATTGATTTTGGTTTTTCTAACCCAACATCAACTGTAACGTCACCCACTCCAAAAATAAAAGCATCATCAACCAAATGCCCATCTACTTTTGAGAGGACTTTGCTTGTTACCGTGTATACACCATCTCCAAGAGGCGGAGTCGTTACTATAAGAGATCCTTCACCAAGATAATATTTGGAATCTCTATTGTCTATTTGGTCCCCATTACTGTCAAAAACTTTCAAGGAACTAAATTCTATCTCAATTGGTTCAGAATAGATTACCGTTACCTCTGTAATTCCAGCAGGCGCATTCTGGGCTGAACTAGGATTAGTTTCATCAGTAAAGGGATGAGCTAAAGCATAAGGAAATGATATTGATACAATGATTAGCAAAATAATGGACAGTTTTTTCATTATATTTTCAACTCATTTTTGATAATTTAAACAGTTTTCATTTTGTTTGGTATTTGTACCAATTCACGTAAAGATAATAACATGTTATAATGAAATTATAGCCATGAAAGTTCTTACTATTAGTTTTGTCGCTTTATTATTCTCTGTGGGTCTTGTCACACAAACTTTTGCTCACACAACAGTAGAAGTTGAACAATATGAAATTGAAGTTGGATGGGGTGTTGAACCACCAGTTGTAGGATTTAGAAATGATTTTGTTTTTAAAATTACTGAACCCGGTGAAAATCCTGGATTAAAAGTAGGAGTCAAAAATGCTTTCAAGAATATGCAAGCCACTGCCAAATTTGGAGGTGTCACCAAAGTTTTAGACATTGGATCTGATCCAAGACCTGGACATTACTTTTCTCACGTAATTCCTACTAAAACAGGCTCATATTCAATTCATCTTGAAGGAGAAATTAATGGAACACCAATAGATATTGATATTCCAATAGAAGATGTAGAGTCAACTGCAGTACTTGATTTTCCACCAACTAGTGGTTCCTCATCTGATCAGGATGTAACGGCCCTCAAAAGTGCAGTATCTTCATTACAACAAGATGTTTCATCGATAAAATCTGGGTCTGGAATAGAAGTATCTTCTGATGGTGCTGCATATGACTATGCTATTCTTGGATTATCAATTGCAGCTGCTGCTATAATACTTGCAGTAATTGCTTTAGTAAAAAGAAAATAGAAAAAGAGTGAATTCCTAAAGTCTTGGAATAACTCTAGATTTTGCAGTTACTGCGACGATGCT
>JBMSGE010000012.1:0-21143 GCA_049414205.1 Nitrosopumilaceae archaeon | reverse complement strand
TGTTTTGATTTGGTTTGTTTTGTTTATTTTTTTTAGGATTATTTGGTTTGTTTTGTTTTGATTTGTTTTGGTTAGGGTTTTTGGGTTTGTTTTGATTTGGTTTGTTTTGTTTATTTTTTTTAGGATTATTTGGTTTGTTTTGTTTTGATTTGTTTTGGTTAGGGTTTTTGGGTTTGTTTTGATTTGGTTTGTTTTTGTTTTGTGGTTTGTTTGGTTTTGATTTGTTTTCATTGCACAGTTGCTTGTACATTTTGAATGCCTGATCTACTGTTGCATTTTGGTGGACTATTGCACGGATTGCTCGAATCATTGGGACTGGGTTTTCTGACTGCCAAATGTTTCTACCCATGTCTACTCCAACTGCTCCAGCCTTGATTGCATTGTATGTTAATTGCATTGCATCACGCTCTGGAATTTTCTTTCCACCTGCAACAATTATTGGTACAGGACAAGCCTCTACTACTTTTTTGAAATTATCACAATAGTAAGTTTTGACAATGTGAGCACCTTGTTCTGCGGCAATTCTGCATGCAAGTGAAAGATATCTTGCATCTTTTCCTAGTTCTTTACCTACTGCAGTTACTGCAAGAACGGGAATACCATAACGATTAGCCTCACTTACAAGTTTTCCAAGATTAACAATAGTTTGATTTTCATACTTTGAGCCAACAAACATAGACATTGCAATTGCGCTAACATTGAGTCGGATTGCTTCCTCCATAGTAACTGTAATTTGTTCTTGAGATAGATCTTCACCAATTATGCTTGCACCACCAGATACACGCAAGACCATCGGAACTGAAGTGTTAGCATCAACTGAAGTTCTCTGAACACCACGTGTTAACATCAAAGAATCACAGTATTTCAAAATTGGAGTAATGGTTTTTTTTGCATTTTCTAGTTTTTCAGTTGGACCAAGGAAATACCCATGATCTACTGCAAGCATTAGTGCACGATTATTTTGAGGTTTGATTATTTTTGCTAGTCTGTTTTTTAATCCCCATTCCATATCTCTTCGATTTTTTCAGAAAAAAATACCACTCTTAAGCCTTTCTTATTTAGTTATGATTATTTTCATTGCACCCTCACCACTTCTAGCATGATCAAATGCCTTTTGAGAATCTGTAATAGGATAAGTATGAGTTACCAATTGTTTTACATCAATTTCCCCAGATTCTATTAATCTCAATGCCTCTTTCGTATCATTATCAGATGCAGCATAGCTTGTAACAAGAGTTATTTCTTTAGAATAGATTTTACTCATATCCAAATCAATTTTTGCACCCTTTGATGGAACGCCAAACATCATTATCGCTCCACCTTTTCGAACCATTTCAATGGCATCTTCTAACGCTTTAAGGCTGCTAGTTGCTACGATAGCAACGTCAACTCCACGTCCCTGTGTTTGATCTAAAATTTTCTGTAATCTATTTTCATTTGTAGAATTAATGGTTTCAGATACATTGAATTTTTTTGCAAAATCCAATCTAAAGTCATTTACATCAAAACAAAATATTTTGGAGAATTTTTTTGCCTGTGCAATCATAACATGCATCATTCCAGTAGGACCAACTCCAAAAATTGCTGCAGAGTCACCTTCTTGATAACAATACTTTGTCCACGCCCTAACACAGCAAGCTAATGGTTCAATCATTGCAGCTTCCTCAAAAGTCATTGAATCTGGAAGCTTCAATACACCACCATGAGAAACATTCCATTCTGGAACTACATATTCTTCGGATAATCCACACGGTGAAAGATTTGTCTCATAGTATTTTTTGCACATTGTTTCGTTTCCGTGTTTACAGTAATGACAAGAATAGCAGGGAACGTGGTGATGAGTAAAAACTCTATCGCCGTTTTTAAAATCAGTAACGTCATGACCTATCTCTAAAACTACACCTGCTGGTTCATGTCCAAGTCTCATTGATGGTTGGCCATAATGTCCAAATACTTTTTCCACATCAGAACCGCAAATTCCACAAGCGTGCATTTGTACCAAAATATCTCCTGAATCCAAAGTTGGTTTTTCTGTATCACTTACTGAAACCACAGAAGGCTCTTTTACAGATGCAGTTTTCATATCAAACTTTTAGAATATTGATTATAAGTAGATTAAAGGATCTAAACACCGAGAATCTTCTTGAGCATTACTCTGTAATCAACTTCAGTTTTCTTGCTGCCAGTAGCAGGTAGTGCAAATACCAAAGTAGATTTTTCTGCTCTGAGTTCGGTTAATTCATCATTGATGGATTCTGTTATATCATCACTCACTAAGACCAAGCCGACATCAGAATCTTCAGTTAATTTTTTAATTTCATCCAGTGCGTTTTCAGGAGTAGGAGAGACAATACCAGGAATTCCAGCTAATTGAAAGCTTGTTACAAAGGATTTGCTTCCCACAGTGAAGATTTTCACAGATCAAAATTTTGTTCATTCTAATTTAACCCTTTTTGGAAGGGAAAAGATCTGGAAAGATTGATTTAGTTTATGACTTTGGAATGAATATGGCAGAAATTGATACTGGAAAAGACATCTATTTGTTCACTCATGGTCGAATGGATTTGCAAGAAAAGGCACAAAACGCACTTTTAGCAAAGGGGTTCGCCAAGGAAAAAATAATCATGGCCATGCCTAACAAAGTAGGCCAAGTCGGTGACTATATGGCCATGTTATGGAGGCCCCCTACACCGGATCAAATTAAGATTCAAAAGATAACAAATGTCGAGGAAGTAGAACCAGAAGGAATGGTTGGTCTTTGGAAAGGAGTTTCCAAAGAAGATGTAGACTCAGCCGCACTAGACTAGCTAAATCCAGCCCCGAATTGATCTCCTTTTTGAATGGGATCAACTCCCGAAGAATTTTTTAATTTTAGATAAAGTAGAGCTTCATATACTATCTTTATTGCATCATCTTCACTGACATTGCAATCAGAAATTGTTTGGTCCCTGTATTTTTGTAAATTTTGAGGATCTTGTTCATCTACTGAAACTTTATCCTCGGTTAGCATGTTTGCTATTTTTTCGATTTGTGCGTTGTGTTGCTTTTCTTCCATGATTTTTTAACCAATATTCTAGTTATTAACAAGTTCGAATGATTTCATTATCATAAATCCGAAATTAAGCCTACAACAAAATTTGCATATTCATCATCTGAGAATACGATTTTTTCAAATTGATTTTCTTTTTTTGCCAGAGTGACAGAGTCTAAATGATAACATTTGTTTTTCCCAGATAATTTCCCGAAATAATATCCAGGACATGAACAAAAATCACTTTCAGGATCCAACCAATGTTCTTTGCCCTTTCCTACCACTGTCCAGAGTTCTCTTTTGCTGGGCTCAAAAACATGCAATTTTACTCGTTTTTCTGAAACTAGTATCTCTATTCGGTCAGAGTCTTTTTTCACAAGAATTTAATCCAAAGTCTATTGTATATCTTTGATGTTGCAACAAAGAATAATTGCTCAGAAACCAGCATTAGTGATTGAAGGACAAAAAAAGTACTTAGTGGTAACTGATTTGCATATTGGTTTTGAGAGTAGCCTTGCTTCAAATGAAATTTTCCTTGGGAAAAATACTTCAATAAATGAAACAATTAACGAATTATCATCTATAATAGACTCAGAATGTCCCGATTCGGTAATACTGTTAGGAGACATCAAATCCAGCATTAAAAACATCTCAAAATCAGAATGGAGTGACATACCATTATTCTTTGAAAAAATAAAAGAAAAAGCAAACATAATTTTAATTCCTGGAAATCATGATGCAAATATTCAACGGTTGGTACCTGAAGACGTTTCTTTGATTAGCTCAACAGGAATGGTAGAAGGAGAGATTCTTTTTACTCATGGACATACAATGCCTTCTGAGAATTTTTCTCATGTAAACAAAATAATTATGGGACATTTGCATCCAGTATTCTTTCAAGAGGAGTCAATTGTAAATGGGCAAAGGGTATGGGTTTCAATGAGAACAAACAAGGACAGTATTTTTCCTAGCACTTCAGGAGAAATTGAGATTACAATTGTTCCATCATTTAACAAATATTTCTACGCAACAAACAAGAGGAAATACAAAAAATCAATCTCCCCTATTGTTGAAAAAATAAAGCAAGTTTCATCAGCACGAATAGTTACTTTAGATGGAACAATTATCGGGGATGAAAATATTTTAGATCAAGTACTTTGATCAAAAGGGATCATATGGTTCTATAGGACTAATTGTTGTTTTGTTGTTTTTGAGCCACTCCAAAGTTTTTACAAAAGAATCTGCAAGTTCGATTGTTGTCAACACAGGAACCCCCAACTCCAAAGATTTTCTTCGGATTTGATATTCATCACCTAACATTCCCACATATTTTTCCAAAGTAGAAGTACTTGGGATGTTTATTATGAAATTGATTTTGCGCTCATATAGTAAATCTGCAATGTTTGGCTTTCTTTCAGGTTCAGATATTTTGTGAACCACTTCTATTTCCCCAATTTTTTCTTCAAAAAATTCAGCAGTGTGCTCTGTTGCAAATATCTTAAAGCCTAGATTTTTTAGAAGAGCAATTGATTGAAGTAATTTTTCCTTGTTTTGGGCACCACCAACAGTCACCAAAGCAGCGCCTGTTTCCGGTAGATTGTATCCAACTGAGGTCAAACCCTTTGATAGTGCATCATAGAAACTATCACCAAAGCAGGCAGCCTCGCCAGTTGATTGCATTTCCACGCCTAGTGCGATGTCTGCACCCTCCAACTGCATAAAGGAGAACTGAGGAACCTTTATGCCATAATTGGGAATTTTTTGCCATTTATTTTTTGGAATGTCAGGCAGAGGCTTGTCCAAAATTGCTTTTGATGCCAATGAAATCAAGTTAGTCTTCACCAGTTTAGATACAAATGGCATCGAGCGAGATGCTCGTATGTTTAACTCGATTACATAGACGTGATTATCATGTACAAGGAATTGTAAATTAAATGGACCTTTAACATTGAAAGTTGTTGCAATTTTTGTAGTGTATTCTGTAATTGTTTCAATTGTTTTATTGTTAAGACGCCAAGGTGGAATACACATCATTGCATCACCAGAGTGAACACCTGCACTGTCAATGTGCTCCACTATGGCTCCAATAATGACTTCTTTACCATTGCTTATCCCATCTACATCCACCTCAAGTGAGTTTAACATGAATTTAGAAATAACAACGGGATGATCTGGGGAAACATCAGTGGCCTCTTTGACATATGTTTTTAGTTCTTCTTGAGACCATACAACTTTCATTGCAGCTCCGGACAGAACATAAGATGGTCTAACAATTACAGGGAATCCTACTTCTTGTGCAAAGCTTTTTGCTTCATTCAAATTTGAAAAGGCTTGCCAACGAGGTTGTTGGATATGAAGTTTATCTAATTCTGCACTAAACTTTGAGCGGTCCTCAGCTCTATCCACATCATGGGCACTTGTTCCCAAAATATTGACATTGTGTTCTGCCAGTCCTGGAGTAAGATTGTTTGCAGTTTGACCTCCAACGCAGGTAATCACACCTTTGGGATTTTCAAATTCTGTTATGTCTAAAATTCTTTCTTGAGTTAATTCTTCAAAATATAATCTAGTGCAAATATCATAATCAGTAGAAACAGTTTCAGGATTACAGTTAACTACAGAGACGTTTTTTTCGCCATTTTCCTGAAGGCCCCAAACCATGTTAACGGTACCCCAATCAAATTCTACGCTACTTCCAATCCTATATGGTCCGGCTCCCACTACGACAATTCCTTTCTCATCAGGATCAATTTCGACATCATTTGATTTTCCCCCATAAGTCAAGTAGAGATAGTTAGTTACAGCAGGCCATTCAGCAGCAAGTGTGTCTATTTGTTTAACTGCAGGCACGATTCCATGGTCTTTACGAATTTTTCTCACGTCATCTGGACCCATATTCTTTGCACGAGCAATTTGCTTGTCTGAGAATCCATGTTTCTTCGCTTCCCAAAGAAGAGGTTTTGCTAGATCTTCTTTTGACAATCTATCCTCAATTTCCACAATGTTCTTTATCTTCTCGATAAACCACGGATCAATAGCAGAAAGATTGTTTATTCGCTCTACAGAAAATCCAGCTTTTAAAGCCCTCGCAACATTATACAAAATTAGATCATCAGGATGAGAGAGTTTGTTTTCCAGTTGTTCCTCATTCATTGGTTCATCTTTTCTTCTGTTTAATACAAGGCCATCATTTCCGATATCCAGCATCCTAATTGCTTTTTGGAATGATTCCTCAAAGTTTCTTCCAACTCCCATTACTTCTCCAACTGATTTCATTGTTGGTCCAAGCTTTCTATTTACAAGTTCAAATTTTGAGAAATCCCATCGAGGGTGTTTGCATACAACGTAATCAAGTGAAGGTTCAAAACAAGCAGTTGTACTTTTGGTAATACGGTTGACTAGTTCAGATAAATTATAACCCAATCCAATTTTGGCAGACATGTACGCCAATGGATAACCAGTTGCTTTACTTGCAAGTGCAGAAGATCTTGACAGTCTAGGATTAATTTCAATTGCAACGTATCGATCAGAGTTTGGCTCTAATGCATACTGAATGTTGCATTCTCCGACTATTCCAACATGTTTTGTTGCACGTAATGCCGCAGAGCGAAGCATATGATATTCATGATTATCAATTGTTTGGGAAGGTGCAACTACAATATTGTCACCAGTATGCACTTTCATTGCAAGAACATTTTCCATATTACAAACAATGACATTGTTTCCATCATAATCTTGCATTACTTCATATTCGATTTGTTTCCAGTGTCCAATGTATTCTTCAATTAACACCTGTCCAACAAGGCTGGCCTTGAGTCCCCTCTCTACAATTTCATGTAATTCAATTTCATTATATGCAACCCCACCACCACGTCCTCCAAGAGTATAGGCAACTCGGATTATTACCGGATAACATAGTTCTTCTGCCGCTTTTTTGGCATCATCGAAATTTGTAACAGTTTTACTTCTGAGGACTGGAACTCCACATTGTCCCATAGAGTCCTTGAAGAGTTGTCTGTCTTCTGTTCTCTGAATTCCTGGAACTTGCGTGCCGAGTACTTTTATGCCATATTTTTGGAGTATGCCAGATTCTTCTAGTTTCACTCCACAATTTAGGGCAGTCTGTCCCCCATATGCAAGCATTATTCCATCAGGTCGTTCCTTTTCAATAACAGACTGTACATACTCCGGAGTTACTGGGAGCAAATACACTTGGTCTGCAAATCTTGTGTCAGTTTGAATGGTTGCAACATTTGGATTGATAAGGACACTTTTCAATCCATCTTCATTAATTGCTTTGAGGCATTGGCTTCCGGAGTAGTCAAATTGACGGTCGTTTTAGCGACTCTCGCCGGCTTCTCCGATTTTAATGGCCCCACTACCTAGCACAAGAATTTTTTCTAACGACTCATTCTTTGGCAGCTTTTTCCTCCCCCATAAGGCGTTTCAGTTCTTCAAAGACAAATTTGCAATCATAAGGACCTGGTGCAGCTTCAGGATGAAACTGAACTGCAATACAATTTTGTGATTTGTGTTTTATTCCTTCGACTGTTTTATCGTCTGCATTCTTAAACCATAAATTAAATTCAGAATTTGTTAGAGAATCAGGATCAATACCATATCCATGATTTTGACTTGTGACATATACTTGATTATTATCTAAATTGACACAAGGTTTGTTTTGGCCACGATGGCCATACTTTAGTTTGTAAGTTTCAGTTTTTCCTGCAAGACCGATTATTTGAGCCCCCAAACAGATTCCAAGTGTAGGAATATTTTTTTCAATTAATTTTTTTGCAGTGTCAACAGTGTCAGGACAATTTTGAGGATCACCAGGTCCGTTACTTATCACAACACCTTGTGGATTGTATGAAAGTATTTTCTCAATGGGTGTATTCCAAGGTAATTTTATGACCTTGTATCCCAAATTTCTAATATTTCTCAAAATTGCATTTTTTGCACCAGTATCAATTACAACAACAGATTTTTCATCAGAACCATAAACTTCTTCTTGTTTTGTAGAAACTGTATCCATGAATTTTTCAGAATTGTAGTGTGGAGCAGCAGCAAGTTCTTGTTTTACTTTTTCAACATCAATTTCAGAATCAGAGACAACTAATGCAGCCATCATTACACCGCCATTCCGAAGTTTTTTTGTCAATTCCCTAGTATCAATTTCAGAGATTCCCGGTATTTTTTCATTGTATAACCACTCATCAAGGGTCATTGACAAATTCCAATGACTTGCTGTTTCAGATAGCTCATGAACAACTAGACCCCTAACCTGAATTTTGTCAGATTCAAAGAATTTTGAAATTCCATCCTCATCTTTAACCGATGGATCAGGAACACCATAGTTTCCTACTAATGGATATGTTAATGTCAAAATTTGACCGCTGTAAGAAGGATCAGTAAGTGTTTCAGGATAGCCGACCATACCCGTATTAAAAACAATTTCACCAAAAACTGTCGTAGAATAGCCAAAACCCATACCATCAAGAACAGTACCGTCATCAAAAATCAGTTTTCCAAACTTGTTTGTGTGGCTTGATTTCTTGGTAGTTATTGTGACCCTCGTCAAATGTTTCTGATTCGTGATTTAAATTTTGTGAGAGATAATGTCAAAATAGATTAGATCGCTCTCATTTTCTATAAATTTCAATTAAAAATTACGGTGATCCCGATTATAGGAAAATAAAATGTCGAAATAATTTAGAGTGCACGGAACTCCTCGCTCCATTTGTGATATGCACGAACCATCTCAGTAGAAACACTGGGTTTTCTTCTAGACATAATCGATCTAAAGTCTGCAGTGTTAAGTGCTCTTGGTTTTTGAGGATCTTCTCCCTCTATAGGTTCATGATAGTCAGGTGAGTCAAACAATTCATGGACTGTCTTTAGATGTGCTGCTTGGCATACGTCCTTAATGTCACTTGCACTATAGCCATCAAACATTTTTGCCAATTCTGAAGAATTTACTCTTGGACTCATAGTAAGATCAGAAGTATATTGTTTGAAAAGACTCTCTCTGGCCTCTTGAGTTGGAAGAGAAACATAGATTCGTTTTTGGAATCTTCTAAGAAATGGCCAATCAAGACTCCATGGTTTGTTGGTTGCACCAACCACATACATCATCAAATCTTTTCCTTTGCCGTTTACGCCATCCATTTCAGTTAAAAATTGGTTTTTGGTTCTTACTTCACCTCCAACCTCACTATTTCGTGAACCTAAAAGAGAATCTACTTCATCTACAAACAAAATTACTGGCTTACCTTCTTTTTCTGCATACTTTCTTGCCATTCTAAATAATTTAGAGACATTTTTTTCTGCCTCCCCTAGCCATTTGCTCATCATGGATGATGCATCAACATTGATGAAATATCCATCCATCTCACTGGCAGTGGCTGCGGCAAGCATTGTCTTTCCTGTTCCGGGAGGTCCATAAAGCAACATGCCTTTTGGCCAACCCAATGGGAACAAATCTGGTCTTTTGGTAGGATAAACAATAGATTCACGTAATGCACTTTTTGCATCCTCTAAACCAATAACTTCATTCCAACTAACATTGGGTTTTTCTTTAAGCACTAATTCTTCAAAATCATTTTCATCTTCTTGTCTTTCTACAGATTTTTTTTGTTCTTCTGGAGTTGCTTCCGGATCAACTGCAGGCTCTACTCCATGTGAATCTTGAAGAGCCTTTATACGACCATGATAAGAGTTGCATCTTTCCTTGTACAAAGGATTGAGTTTACTTCCAGGATACAACTGTAATAATTTTACAAGAGAATCAATAGCTTTTTGATAATTGGCAATTGCCATTCCTCGTGCTCCTTGTGAATCAAATTTGATAGCTTCAGAAGCATATTTGCTAGCGTTATTTTCTAATTCTTGGGGAGCCATACTCATTCTATATTACCTGTCCTTCTTTGTCTGTAGAATTTTCTAGGTATTCATGGGAGTTAATCTCTATCGCGATTTTGGTAAAATTATTTGCACTATTTTCAGATTCATTCTCTTGTGTTGGAATGGTAGATTTTTCCAAATCATACTTTTCAGAAATATTAGTATGTAATTCCTTTATTTTTCCTATAGAATCCTCAGCAGAAATTATCAATTCAGATACCTCATCATCAATACTTTCAATGGATTCGGCCGAATCACGTATTATAGATACAAAATACTCCAAAATGGATTTAGTGTCTTTTTTATCCTCATATTTGTGCAACATAAAATCAGCTAGACCCACAATTTTTCTTAAATCCTGAAGTTCCTCGAGAGTCAGATTTTCTATCTTAAGATTAGAAGAATCTGATTGAGATAATTTTTTATCAACTTTACCTGATATGCTTTTGATAAAATCAAGGTCCTTTGAGATTCGATTCATTTTTAGAAATGTCAATTGTCAAATACTGTCAAAAAATCAAGATGAGGGTACTGCTTACTTATTTTAGAGTCTACCATCAATTTTACTTCATCTAACAACATGGATGACTCTACGTTTGAACGACTAAAATCAAACTGAGCCTTTGTAATTGAAGCTGAATCTAAAACTATGCTTCCAAGATGCACTGACAACTCTGATAGCTTACGGCTGCTTTCTGGTAAAATATCAATTAATTGGGCACTAATTGTTCTAATCATTGGAACCATAGAAGGAAACATCTTTGGAATCAAATCAATTCGGGATGCAGATTGGATTCGTTTTTCAATGCAATAAAGCCCTTCAAGACAAAAAGAAACCTTACGTTCTACATCTATTGCTTCGTAGCAATTTTGTTCTTCATTTTCTGTTTCAATTATCAGTATTTTGTTTGATTTTTTTAATTCCATTCTTTTTTTCTTTAATACACCTATAACCTCAGAAATTAAGCTGGTAGAGTAATCTAATCTTGGGACAATGGTTCTTGTTTGAGAGATATTGGCAGATGTTATACACAAATCGTATTGCCCTTTCATATCAAATAGTTTATCGGAAATTTGTATTTGAGGAGAATGTCACAGAAATATCATTAACCACAGTAACAGTAAGCTGTAGATACACCTTTGATTTTTTTTGAGTACTTGTGCAAAGGAATTTAGCTCACGATTTTACCTAAGGGATTGTTAACTAAAATCATGGTAAACGAGCATTCTTTGACTGTAAGTCTTGAAGAATTTGGCCTTAGTAAGTACGAAGCCCAAGCCTATGTTGCCCTAATATCCAAAGGGACCATTTCTGCAAGTGAGCTCTCCTATTATTCAGACATTCCACGAACAAAGGTATACCCAACATTGCTAAAATTAGAAAACAAAAAACTGGTCATCATATCAAAAAGCAAGCCAATAATGTGTACAGCCATTGCCCCAGAAGACGCTTTTGATTCAGTAATCCATGAGCAGATAAACAAAGTCAATGCAATGAATACCCTGGTATCTAAATTAAAAAAGGCAAGCGAGGAAAGCAGGAAATCAAGAGGATCTGAAGAAAAAAGATACTACCAACTTAGTGCAAATAATGTTCTTAATCAATTACAAAAAATGATTGACGGTTCCAAATCATCAATACAAATAGCAGTAGACCAATGGGGTCTTGGATTAATTTCTGAATGTAAAGAGCAGTTACTCTCTGTGAATCGGAGAAATTTAGATGTAAAAATACTTGTTCCGACAAGTCTTATTGGTTCTGAAGCATATAGAGCCATACCTGATGGAGTAAAAATTAGAGCGTCAGATGTCGTGCAGAACTGCTTTATTTTTGATGAGACTGAGCTTTTGATGGTAAGTGACGAGAATGGAAAAGGAGTAAACTTTTCTTCAACTGAGATTCTTGGAAACAATCAAAGTAAATTATTTACAAATATTTGGAAAAATGCCATAAAGACAGAATCTCTTGCAGATATGACAAAATCAGAATCTCAAGAGATCTACAAGATAATAAAAATAGTAAATGAAAACGGATTGAATCATGTTTTGAACTCAATAATTGTTTCAAAGAAATTAGATACAGAGATGATCAAACTCTTAGAAAAAAATGGAGTTAATCTTAAAACAAAATCCCTTGATGATGTAATTGAGATGATTGATGCTGCAATGCAGATAATGTGTTCAGGTCATGTAAATTTTGATGCAAACAACAAAAACATCTCAATTGAATCTAAACTAAACAGTGGTCACTCTTTGCCATGGGTATCCATTTTAGATGGATATTTGCAGAAAAAAGGATACAAAACAAGAATAGTTTTTCAGAATAACTCTACAAAAGGAGAAAAAACGCACATCAAAATAACTAAAAATTAAAATCAGATTAAAAACTGCATCACAATACTTGATTGAACAAAAAATAGAATCTTTAGGAATTACTTTGCCTAGTCCTCCTACACCTGCAGGATCCTATATTCCAGCAGTAAAAACAGGAAATTTGCTGTTTATTTCAGGCCAAATTCCCATGGAAAATGGTAAATTGCTATACACAGGAAAAGTTTCTGATTCTAATTTAGAAGAGGCTCAAAAATCAGCAAAAACTTGTGCAATAAACATTCTTGCCCAAATCAAACGAGAGTTGGGAGATTTTGAGAAAGTATCAAGGATTGTAAGATTAAATGGTTTTGTAAATTCAGAACCAGATTTTTCTCAACATCCAAAAGTTATCAATGCTGCATCAGATTTGCTTTTTGAAATTTTTGGAGACAAGGGAAAGCATTCAAGAATTGCAGTAGGTGTGGCAAACTTGCCTCTCAATTCAATGACTGAAATAGATGCAATCATAGAGTTTTCCAACTAGTTTTAGTCAATTTGGAAATTGTCTTAAATAGATTTTTTTTAATTTTCAGTAATGGCACAAACATGTCGCGGATTGTGTGAAAGACAAAAACCTGAAGGAATATCAAACAATTTACGATACAATGCAGGGCAGAAATGGTGTTCACTGTGTGCATTGTTTTTACGTACAGATGGATTTGTGTGCCAGTGTTGTAAAACAAGGCTTAGATCAAAACCAAGGAGTAAGAGGTATGAACTGCCAAGAATGTAACCACGAAAAGGACCAATGTGATTGTTATTGTTGTTGTTCAATTTCTCAGATAGGTTGTCTGTATTGCATTCCTGCAGTATTAGGATATAGACAAATAAAAAAACTTGTTAGAAAAATAAAAAAATAAAATTAGAGTAAAGAACAATTCAATTTTTGATTTTTGTAAAATATCTAAAAACAATCTTAAAGAAATTTATGATATAAGGAAGATGACTTGCAGGGAATTTGCGGTTATCTGGAGGACATCCTCCTTACATCAAAAAATTCATCATATGATCATAATATAAGTATAATACTTTGCCAAAGTTTTACGAATGCAATTTATTGCAATGCACCAAAACGCATAACACAGCATTTTGTTATACTCATAACATATGAAAGGTTAAATAGTTAGATCCTAAGAGAGAACATGAAAACAATTCTTTCGTCTAGCAGAGGAACCAAATCAGTATATTCTGAAAGTACGTTCAAGCAATGGATTGATGAAAAAAAGCAGTCTAGAAGCATCATATCCGAATCTGATGAGGGTCAAAAAATATCAGCCTTCAAAGGAACCAAAATGATAAGAATAAATCAAAAACCCAAAACTCCACACATTCCCACAAAACGAGTCATCGTATTCAATAAAGGAACTCAAAGAAAAATTATAGAAAATTAGATTATATCCTAATTAGCCATATTATTTTCTAGTTGGGATTTTTTCTCTTTTTTTAATTTTAAAGCAGTTAACCCATTAAAACCAAAAATTATTGCAAGTCCCAAGTAAGCCAATGTTTGGCTATGCTCTATAAGCACAGCAGACACACCAGTTCCCAACACACTTGGTAGTAAAGACAAAGCATAGAGCCACCAACCACAACATCCTAAAGGAACTAATGAAAAAAAAGAAAAAAAAGACGTAACAGCTGTACTTCCTGAATTTCCACCAAATGCTTTTTTCTTCATCTTAAGCTTGCATCCAAGAAGTTTGCTTTTCTCTGAGAGAAATATTTGTAAACCAATACCCACTCCCATTCCAATAATCAAAATGGAATTAAGTTGAAATGCAGCATTGATAGCATCAAGAGGTCCTAGAGCAGGAGTGGTTACAACCACCACCGACAAATAAATTACAATTGTCAATAATCCAACTAAAATTGATTTTTGAATTGGGTTCATTACCACACCACCGTGTCAGGATGAAATGCTACCCATGAAAACCAAAATCCTGGTTCCATCGACATCCGAGTTAACTGGCTTCCTTCAAGAGGTCCTGAGATTGCAAGACCGTTGTAATTCCACATAGATTTTGTTTTAGTATCAATTATTTTTTCATCAACATATTCAAATTCCAAAATATCACCATTCAAGTTTCTATCAAATGCTCTAGAATTTTGAGAAAACAAAGATACTAGCATTAATGAAGTTTCTCCAATGTTATCATTGATAACATTATGAAGTTCCACATCATTTTGCTTATAGGCTTTATAGATTCCATCCTCATGGAATCCCAATATTACTTCTTTAGGATGCATTAGGTCATCCATATTATCTACGGGGAATATTATTCTCGGGTCTGTATAGTAGTCACCATATGGGTCAGTGGCGTAAGACCGAAGATATCCAGTGTCAGTAGTCAATACCAGAGTATCAGGATGTAGTTTTTTCCAATCACCCCAGGTTATCACATCAAAAGGTATTGCTTTGAGTTTCATCCCAGACAATTCACCAGTTACTGCCAATCCAAGTCCTTGACTCCAATACGAATCAGTCCATCTATCATACATCAGTAAATTACTCTGGTATAGTTTTCCTGAAGTGCCAAATTCTACCTCATTTCCATCAATTATCCTCTCAAAAACTTGATTCGTATAACATAAAGGGCAATAAGTAACTGCGACAGGCGTAGATCCAACATTATCATTTACAATCTCATGCCAAACTAAAATGAAGAGAGGGTACGCTCTTGCATCACCATTAATTTCTAATCCAATTACTACATCAGAATCAGATACAAATTGCGAACCTGAAACTTCAGCAAATTTTGGATCATCAATTGATGGAATTCCATCTTTTGGAGGACCACCTCCTCTGATTTTATCCAATGGGACAATGTGTTTTTGACCATTAGTTTCCATTATTGTAAGTGTAGATACAGGTTCTTCAGATACAGCATCATTTGATTCCATGATAGATTTTGATACAATTGTTGCTTGAGGTGTAGAATCTCCTGGCATCATAACAACACCTGCAATGATAATAATTCCAATTGCCACTAATGGGAAAATAATTTTCAAATTCAATATAGAAATGATACGTTGAAAAATTATTAAAAAATTATTCCAATTTACGACCTAATTTTTCAAAGATTTGGATAAACGTTTTTATCAAATTTCAAAAGTTTTGAGGCATGGAAGTAGAAGCCAAACTTAGAGAGAATAAACTACACGACTTGACCCACTGGGGATTAAGAGCATCCATCGGAGTAATCTTTATTGTTCATAGTTTAAAAAAATTCGATCCTAGTTGGCAAGAATGGCTAGTAAACATGGGAATACCGCCAGAATTACAATTACCAATTGCCTTAGCAGAATTAATTGGAGGTATTTTGCTTGTTGTGGGGGTTCTTACAAGAATATCAGCTGTAATATTTTCAATAATTTTACTTGGAGCAATATTCCACATAAGATGGGAAAATGGATTTTTTATTTCTCAAGGAGGATGGGAATGGGATTTAGTTATGCTTGCAGTAACATTGTCAATAATTGTTGTAGGTCCAGGACGAGTATCCATATCACATATAGTCAGAAAAATTCCAAGATACTTGCAATGATTTAGTTTAATTTTTTATTTAGTTCTTTTACGAATGTTTTGATTTTGGGTTTTGGAATTACTGCACCACATGCTTTATCATGACCACCGCCTGAACCACCTAAGTCAGTAGCAAGGACATTTACAATTTTTCCCAAATGGGTTTTTAGAGATTTAGAACCACGGACAGATACCGCATAAATTCCATGATCAACTCTTTCTTTGTATGCAACTCCAACTTCTTTGCCAGATAATCCTAAAACAAAATTAACAGCTCCACTTGCACCAGCGTCAAGTATTTCCATATAGCCTAAATTCTTCATTGTTTTTAATCCCGCTTTCACTTTTGCTATCATTTGAGATAGTTTTTCTACTTGGATTTGTGCAAATTCAAACGTGTTTGGAATTTCATGAGGGAATTTAGAATCTGCAAGTTCTTCTACCAAATATAGAAGATAATCAGGATCCTTTTGATGTCCTACTATGTTGTAAGTAAGAGTGGTAGCGCTAATCAGAGCGAATTGCCTATCATAGATTTGAAGGAGCTTGGCACCAATTGGTCTATCTTCCATATAGTCAGTAATTGCAGCACATGTTGCAATGAATGAGGCATGGTCCGATAGTTTTGATTTGAATGCAGAGTAGACTTGAACTGAAGCACACTCATTAATATCATGAATAACTTTAACCTTGATTTTTTCAAGTGCCTTTATGACATTGGGATCAATATCGTGATGGTCGATGTATGTAACAGAGACTTTATTTTTTCTCAAAGTAGTTAAAAGTTCTATAAATTCATCTTGGGTTTTTTTACTCAAACCCAAATCGCAAATGTATAATGATTTTAATTTCTCATCAGTGATTACTTGTCTTAGCGCATCCATTTGTCCTGGATAGTCAACTAGTATAGCATCACCGCCAAAAGCTTGTCTAATGAGAGCTGCAGAACTGATACCATCACAGTCTTCTTTGTGTGAGATGCAGATTGTTTTAGTTCTAGAGCTTTTTGCAGTCTTTGTGGTTTTGGCTTTTGCAGTCTTTGTGGTTTTGGCTTTTGCAGTCTTTGTCTTCTTCGTCTGTGCCACCATTATTGCAAATTCACCTCGACCCTCATTTAAACCAAGAATGAATTATTTTGAATCATTTGATTCTTTTTTAATGGTTTGATTTACCAAGGCCCTAGAATCTAAATATGCATCATAAAATGAGGTTCCATCTAATTGAGTCTCTAAATCTAATTCTTGAATTTTCTTCAATTCATCACCGGATGCATTCATTACGAGTTTATCTAATTTGTCTAAAAGTTCACGTTCAGTCTGATTCATTTAATTTTTGATTAAAAATTATCATTTATTTGCCAGAGTTGCCATATTAGACAAAATACTAAACTTAGCAGACACATAATTGGGCGAAAATATAATAGAAGATTTTTGAGAGGTATCATATGGAGACCAAAAACATAGGATTGAGGGGTATCGAAGTTGCAGATACAAGGATTTCCAATATAGACGGCGAAAAAGGTAAGCTGATTTACCGAGGTTACGATATACTAGATTTAACAAAAAATTCATCTTTTGAAGAAACAGCATATTTGCTCTTACATGATGATTTACCAACAAAAGAACAGTTAGAGGAATTCAAAACCAAACTAAAAGAAGCAAGATTCATTCCAAAAAGAATGCAAGCAAATATGGGGAATTGGAGAAAAGACGCGGACCCCATGGATATGCTCCAAGCATTTGTTTCTGCGCTTGCAGGGTATTATGACGAAGAATTTTCAACCAAAGAATCTAGTTATGATAAGGCAATCAATCTCATTGCAAAGACAGCTACAATAGTTGCAAGCTGGCACAGAATCCGAAATGGATTAAAAATTGTGGATCCGGATCCTTCCCTTGATCATGCTGCCAATTTCCTTTACATGATGTTTGATGAAAAGCCAGACCCAGAAGTGGAAAAAATATTTGATGTTTGTTTAATTCTTCATGCAGATCACACCTTCAATGCATCTACTTTCACGGCTAGACAAGTTGCATCAACTAGAGCACACATGTACTCTGCAGCTAGTGCAGCAATTGGTGCACTTAGTGGAGAATTACACGGAGGAGCAAATTACGAAGTGATGAAAATGCTTTTGGAGATTGGCGATATCGAAAAAGTAGAACCCTGGATTAAAGAGCAAATGACAAAGGGCGAAAGAATAATGGGTATGGGTCATGCAGTTTACAAAACATACGATCCAAGAGCACAAGTACTAAAAGAATTATCAAGAAAGCTGGCTGAGAAAACAGGCGACCCATGGTTTGACATTACTGAAAAAGTAGAGAAAACAACTATTGCAGAAATGAAAAATCAAAAAGGACGAGACATTTATCCAAATGTTGACCTTTACAGTGCATCACTATACTACATGCTAAAAATTCCAATGGATTTGAATACACCAATTTTTGCAATATCAAGAGTGGTGGGATGGGCAGCACACATTATTGAAGAAAAGTTTGCAGAGGCAGCTCCAAAACCTGCTTTGTATAGACCAAAGGCATCATATGTTGGAAAATATTGTGGGCCGGAGGGATGTGAATACAAAACTTTGGATTTGAGAAAATAACTAATTTCTAGTCTTTAGCCAGTCTTTTGCTTTAGAGTTCACATCATGTTTGTACAAAACTTCAAAGACCATATCATAAAATGTGATTCCTTTCTTTTGTGCCTGATCATCTAACCACTTTATTCCATCTGCAAGTTCAGGATCATATTCAGAAAACTCAACTAATTCATCTACCATTTTGGAAAAAAATGCTTGTGATTCGAGCATGATAATAACTTCAAATCTAGGATCATAAGCGTTGGATTCAAAATATATAGACAAAAGACCCCTTTTTGGTTGACAATTGGAACACTCTATTTTCTTTGATGGAAATTCAAAGAAAATTGGATGGATAATAAAAAACAAAAATTCACAAATTAACCAAAAAAGAGAACATGTAGAAATTTACTTGAATAAAATCACCAACCTGCAATCAAAATACATTGCATTACATGTTGGATTGTTTTGGGGGATCGGTAGATACATCATTCATGATGGAGACAAAATAAACGTAAAAATCGATAATCGAATAATGTTTGATCATCTATCAAATAACGAAATAAGTTCTGATGAATTTATCAATACAAGAACAGGTTTTATTTTACAATTTATCAAACAAAGAAAATTGAATGTAAATTACCAATTAATTAATACTGAAGAAAATCTTGCTGAAAAATTAATTTAATGCAAAGGGGCTTAAGACCAACAACGCGAGTTACTTGGTGACAGTCCCGATGCGATATTACAAATCATAAGGTAATAGAATCATAAAAAAAGGAGTGTTCAATTTCATTGACAATAGAAAAAATGAATTAAAGCGATCATAGAAATTTTTCATTTGTTTTGACATATTATTGAAATTTCTCTAAGATTTCATTGAAGAAATTTATCAAAAAACGTAATTTGATAAAATCATTTTTCATCTAAAAAAATATCACAAAAATGAGTTATGAAGATACTAAATAAGATTAGATTTATTTAGCAATGAAAAGTTTCATCGATCAATTATGACAAGCATAGACAAAGCTGCAATTGGATTTTCAATCGCAATTGTAGCTATTGGCGTAGGATTTGCATTTGTAGGAGACAGCGCTCAAAATACCGCTATGACATCTCCTCCAGTAGTTTCTACCCCTACAACTTCTCCACCAACCGAAGAACCAGCACCACAAACAGATCCGTTTGCGGATATTGCTGAGAAGGTCAAAGAAGAAGCACCAGCAAAACCAATGAAAGCTGGGTGGGATAGACTCGAATCTGCCCAAGACCCAGGTGTCGGACATGAACAGCATCAATTAGCTATCATTTTGGCACCAAGTGACAAAGTATATTCTGGTAACCTCATGTATGATGCATCAGAAAATATTCAACTTGTTACATTACATGGGCCATTAGCAGAAGGAGATGACATGGGACAACCAACCTGGACTCCGGATGGAGAAACAAAGTTTGCATTAACTTTTGTTGATCCAATGAATGCAAAAGGCGAATGGCAATTTGCCGGAAACGCATTAGCTGTGCATACAATGAATCCAACACCATTCATAGTTGATTACAAAGTCGATTACGAAGAAATGTCAATGTCTGATTCTGTAATGACTGGTACAACACAGTCAGTACAAGACCCAGGTATGGGACATGAATCTCATCAACTTGCAGTGCTATTAGCACCATCAAGTGATGTTTATTCAGGAATTCTATCGTACTCTGCTTCTGAACCAATTCAACTAGTTTCACTCAGAGGTCCAATTGGCGCAGGTGAACAACCAGAGCTAACATGGACACCAGACGGTGAAACCATTTTTGAATTAACATTTGTTAATCCAAAAAATGCAATGGGATCTTGGGAATTCTCAGGTAATGCATTAGCAGTTCACACAATGAACCCAACTGAATTTACTGTTAGTTATTCTGTGAGTGCAATTGTAACTCCAGGAGAACCAGCACCAGAGGTAACTGAGCCAGCTCCAACAGAAGCTCCAACAGAACCAGCAGGTCCTCAAACTGTAAGTGTAGATATTCCAGCAGGAACTGCCGTTCCAGGTTGTGAAGAAACAAACGAATGTTATCTTCCAGCATCTGTCACAATCAATGCAGGTGATACCGTAGAATGGATAAACAGCGACACTGCAGCTCACACAGTAACAGGTGGAAGTCCAGCTAATGGACCATCAGGCGTATTTGACAGCAGTCTTGTTTTAGGTGGTGCAACATATGCATACACATTTGAAGAAGCAGGAAGCTTTGACTACTTTTGTATGGTACATCCATGGATGGTTGGCGACGTTCAAGTGAACTAACCACAATTTTCCTTTTTTCTTATTTTTTCTAACTGTGATTGCTAGATACAATTAAGATTAGATTTATTTAGCAATGAAAAGGTTCATCGATCAATTATGACAAGCATAGACAAAGCTGCAATTGGATTTTCAATCGCAATTGTAGCTATTGGCGTAGGATTTGCATTTGTAGGAGACAGCGCTCAAAATACCGCTATGACATCTCCTCCAGTAACTTCTGCCCCAACAACATCAGCTCCAGTTCCAGTCGAGGAGCCAGAGCCTCAAACAGATCCGTTTGCAGAATTAGCAGCGGAAGTAAGAGAAGGATCTGAAGTCGAAGAGATGGAAGTTGAAGTCGAAGAGATGGAAGTTGAAGTCGAAGAAGTAGAAGAACCAGCAGGTCCTCAAACTGTAAGTGTAGATATTCCAGCAGGAACTGCCGTT
>JBMSGE010000011.1:0-21536 GCA_049414205.1 Nitrosopumilaceae archaeon | reverse complement strand
GATGACTCCTTTGTACAAGGATTGCAATTTCTTATCAAAGAAGGAATAATGAAAATTACCTCATAAGCAGAAATTTCCCATGAACATTCAAATTGATTAAATTACAAGAACAATCAGGTTGATTAATTCGATATGGTAGGACTTGTTATTTATCCAAAACGTCATCTTCAAAAATTAATCAACAAAGGAGATTATGTTGAGGCAATTGAGTATGCCAAAAGTATAGAATCCAAATTTGGAGGTGATTATGATTTTTGGTTTATCGTTGGTGGGATTTACTTTATTCTTGATGATGCAAAAAAGGCCATACCTTACTTTGAAAAAGCACTTGGATTGAAAAACGATGATGTTGATACCCTGATGATGAAGACAAATGCACATCTATTTCTGGAACAAAAAGATGATGCAATAGAATGCTGTAAGAGGATTATCAAAATAGAGCCAGACAATTATGAGGCTCATGGGCTGCTTGAAAAATTAGAAGCTATAGACTAGTTTTGTTTTTTCATCTCATAGACTTCTTCAAGTAACCAATCACAAAATTTGGTTACCTTTTCATCAAACTCTGTCCAAATATGCACTGAATGCGGAAGTATGTCTATTTTCCAATCTTTAGTATACACTCGAACACCTTCTTTGTCTTCATACATGTAAGCATCCTCAATTTGTATGTCCTCTAGAATTTCTTTTGCCTTTTCTTTTATGATGTTCCGGTCTATTGGAAACCTCTTTTTCTCATAGTCAATAATCAGGCTCAAGTCTCTTTTTCCATACATTTCATATTCGTCAATCCTTCCCTCCTTTGGAAAATTCACTACTAATTTGATGTTGTATTTTTTTCCTACATTTTTTCCAATCTCTACAATTTTTGAATACCCGATTGCCGGATTTTTCTTTAGCAAAAATCTGATTTGTGCCAAATCTCTCTTTAACTGAGTTTGAAGGTCTGTAACAATCTCAGAAAATATCATATTTTCACTCTGCCCAATCCCATTATATGCATTGATCTCAGACAGGATTGGTTTTTTTAGATGATTGAATTATGGTCTGTAATGGCAATGCCTATGGATTATGATGGTCTTCGTACTGATGATGCATCTTTGAGAACCGACAACGTAAATGATTACAAAATAACTTGCATGGATTTTATCAAAGATATCTCAAAGGACTATCATGCATGGGTTGATTATTACCAACTTCCAGAAGACGAGGACAAAACAAGACGTGCAGGAATTGAATCTACAATAACAAGGACCAATGAATGGATTGCCAAAGTTGCCCAGACAATACAGGCAGTAGATGTTGTGATGAATGATGGAATTCAAAAAATGGCAGAATCCACTGCAGGAAAGCCATTTCAAATTGGGGTATTTGTAAATGGAACATCAAGTTACACAAAGGCAAATTCTGGCATTATTGATGTGAATGTAAAAGCTGCAGGTAGAAAAGGACGCAAAACAAAGCTTGGATATCATTTCAAAAATGATCGTTTTAGAATAGAATCAACATGTGATGCTCATTTGGATGAATCAAATTTGCCTGATGAAGAATTTGACTTGATGGATATTCATCTCAAACTTCACGCAGAAAACGCAAAACAACGAGATGTAATTTCATTTACTGTAACTGTAAGTGAGATGGAAAACAATGTAGAGCTTGACCGCAGAGGTTTGTCTACTGTTGTTCATATAGTGTGATTTCGATTGCAACTCGATTTTCGTTAGCTCTCTCTTCACCTGGATATTTAAGATGAGATATTTTCTGATTCAGGATATCATCATTGACGATTTTGGCTGATCCTAAAAAATTAGAATCATTGTAAATCACCTTCACTGTGGGATTTGCAAGAGCATTTTGAAACCAGTCACTGTCTGGCCTGTGCCTTGAAAAGTAAATTTTATTATCATATTTTACTCCCCTGAGCATTACTTGATGTTCCTTTCCAGTAACTCTTCCTTTAGTTATCAAAATACCTCTAAATGGACTATCCTGAACTTCCACGCAGGAATAAATCTGTCAAGTAATTTAACCCCATTGATAGAAATTTCTGATATTTGGTATGATAAGCAAATCTCTGCAGATTATACCATGTCAGTAAAACTTGAAGATTCTCCCAAAAACATGGTTACTGCCGACTCTTTTACCGGAAAAAAAGTAATCGATAGAGAAGGAATAGATTATGGAAAGGTAAAGCATATCCACATCAATCCAAACACACTATGTGTCTGCGGTGTGACTATACATCAGGGATTTCGTCGAGATTATTTTCTCTCAGAAGACTATGTTGATAAATTTACAGAAAAAACCCTGCTTCTAAGCAGACCTCCAATAAGAATAGGAATTCCAGTCATTGATACTGATAGAAGAAAAATTGGTAAAGTAAAACGAATTCACAGACACCCTGATACCAAAGAAATAGAATCTATTGAAATTGCAGATGGCTTTGCACATTCTAGAATCCTCTCGAAATCTGAGATTTGGGGGGTTGGTGAAAAGGTGATTCTCGGTATGACAAAAGAACAATTCAAAAAACTAGAGTAATCTTAGGACTCTTTAGTCATTCTTTTCATGAGCCATGCCCATTCGGGTCTTTCTTCCTCTTCTTTGTTTTGAGCATCTTGTTTCATGCAAAATTTCTAAAATTTCCTTGTGATTTGAATTGTTAGTGTAATTGTTTTTCACCAAATAGTTTCTTTTAGGACATTTTTGATAGAATTAGGAAAAAGGAGATCAAACCTAATCAAGTATCGGGCAATAGTGAGAAGGGCTTGATTCCTAAATTGTAATAATTTTTTAGTACATATAAGGAGCACGTATAATTTATCAGTAAAGTCTCATTTTTGAAAATTAAAAGATCATGGTATTAGATGTGATTTGACAAATCCAATACCATGTTGTGCTAGGTAAGTGATTCTTGCAAAATTTCTATTTAATATCGATGGACGAATTGTCAGGAAGAAAACAGGATTTACTTTGTTTTGGATTGTTCTTGCAATTCTTCATAATGCTTTATTGATTCTAGGAGCTGCTCTTTAGAAATAGTTCCTTCTGAGATTATCTTTTTGTATAGATCCGGATAGATAAATTCCCTCTCAGAGTATTCTATAATCTTACCATAATCTTCCTGAAAGTAGTGCGGTATTTCCCCTGAACCTAAAGTAGATTTTACTGGGAAGCCATAGGCGTAGGCAAGAACATCGTGCCTGAGACCTTTTGTTTTAAAATCATTTAATGGTAAATGAGTTTGAAGAAAATCAATTACCTCGGGCTTGTTAATTATCCACTGATGTAACCATTTCTCATCTTCAATTTTATGATGCTTCATTCTATTGTAGATGAAAAACAGATCAAATCGCAAGATATTATGCCCAATTATTTTGAGCCTGTCCGTCCCAACTCCTCTTTGCAAATCAACTACTAAATCATAGAATTTTTTGAGCATCTCTTTTTCGCCCATCTCCCATTCCTTTAATCGAAAAACATGACCGTTGTTAATTTTGTAAGTGATCAGAATGACCTTCCCTTCAAATGGTGTAAGCCCCCCTCTATCAAATCTCCAAAATAAATCTCTGTTATCGGAGGTTCTGCTTAATTCTCCCGAATCGATTTTTTCTTTGGTTTGAAAATACTCTTCTTTTGTAAACAAGGGGGCAGTTTCAATATCTAAAAAAAGATCTGGCATCATTTGAATGCGGCAAATATAGAAGATTAATTTTGTGAAACAAAACAGATTGAGTTGGGATTGACTTTAAATTGATAAGTTTAGATCTCTAATGCCTTCCTAAAGCCAAATTAATTGCAGTCAAAAGTGAAGTCTGATCATATGCATCTTGCCCTGTATTCCAAATCATTACTCCACCATATCCATTATCCAAAACATACTGTGTTTTCTGTTGAACCAAATCAATTCCATTAAAAAAATAACCATTACAATTATTGTCTGACGGTGATGGATTGCAAATAGATACAATTTCGTTATACTTTATGGCATTTGTGTCGCTATCCCGTCCATAAAATGGGATTCCAAGCAATAGTTTTTCTTTTGATATTCCTTCATCATGATACATTTCTAATGCCGAAATAGAGTCATCAAAGGTAGAGTGCTCTGCATTTCCCCAGTTCATATCATATGCCATGACATTTACCCAATCTACATAACTAGATGCAGTGGGTTTTAGCTCAACTATTTCTCCGCTTGTGGCAACTGTTACTAATTTTCCTAGAGGACGTAATGCATCTGACAAATCTTCTAACAAAATATCCTGACTATCAATTTTTTCCTGATTAATTTGCGTTTCCCAATTAATGTCGATTCCATCCAAATCGTTATCCAAAACATATTGAACTACATTTGATACAAAATTCGCTCTGGCAGTGCTGTTTGCTGCCATGATTGGAAATCCATCAGAAACACCCCCTCCACCCGCTGCAATCAGAACATTTACTCCTGATAAATGAGCCAAATCACGAATTGTATTGAGATCATTTTGATTAACTACAGTTGTATCCAACGTTCCGTCCGGATTGGGCCAAATATGAAAATAAATGATATCTGTTACTTTGGAATACTCGATAGAATCAATACTTGCAGACTCCCAATATGAAAAATACCCTACAACCCTTTTGGTGGATTCTGCATTAGCTGTTTGTATTGATGGTGCAAACTGAAAACCTGTAGAACCTGTCAAAATCAAAATTCCAAGAATTATGGGCACCGTTTTTCTTACTCTATTCACTTTTGTCCTCCCTATCGCCAAAATTTATTTTGGAAAAATTCCTATTAAAGCTGGTTAACTGTAATAGTAATTTTTAACACAATCTGTGCTTGAGAAACTTGTGATTCTTCTCAAAAAGTGTCTGATCAAATTATGAAAATTTATCGAATTAAAAATAAATAAAAATCAAAATCATCCGAATCAGGAGTTACCCTTATTGCATTCGGTACATTTTGGGATCCCATCAATTACAGTAACTTCTACATTTGATGAATGACATATCTGACATAGACCCTTCATGTCAGAAAAAATTTTCTAGGCCTTTAAATTTTTTATGAGGATCGACTGCAAAAAACGCTTAGCAATTTATAATTGAAATTGCCGCTTAAGGTATTGTATTCTATAGAAACAAAGTCTCTTTCCAAGTCCTTTGGTGATGTAAAGGCAGTTGATGATGTTTCCTTTTATGTTGAAAAAGGTGAGATCTTTGGATTTTTGGGCCCAAACGGCGCTGGTAAAAGCACCACTATGATGATTCTGACCACTCTGCTAAAACCAACTTCAGGACAAGCTTTGGTTTCGGGGTTTGATGTGAGGAATAATCCAAAACAAGTCAGAGAAAAAATCGGTTATGTGCAGCAGGAGACTACTGTTGATGAGTATCTTACAGGACGAGAAAACCTGCTACTCCAAGCAAGACTAAATCATATTCCAAAAAACGAGATCGATTCCAGAATCGATGAGGTCCTAGAATTAATTGAATTATCTGACAAGCAAAACGAGCCAGTAGTTACGTATTCTGGTGGCATGAGGAAAAGACTGGATATTGCAGGTGGTCTCTTGCATAGACCAAAGGTCTTGTTTTTAGATGAGCCAACAGTTGGCCTTGACATCCAAACAAGACGAAAGATTTGGGAGTATATTAAAAAAATTCACAAAGAGTTTGAGATGACTATATTTCTCACCACACACTACATGGAAGAAGCTGACCAACTCTGCGATAGAATTGGAATTATTGATGGGGGAAAAATCCAGGTCATTGATTCTCCTCAGAACATGAAAAGTGCTATGGGTAATGAGGTGATTTCTCTTTCCATTGAAAACACTGAATCTGAAAAACTTTTCTTGTCGGAGCTAGAAAAAATTGAATTAATCCACAAAATAAATCAGGATCAAAACAAGATTACACTTTTTGCATCAAAAGGAACTGAAGTAATTCCAAAAATTTTTCAAATATCTGCTGATTTGGGAATTAAAATAATCTCAATATCTTTAACACAACCCACACTTGATGATGTATTCATCTCATATACTGGCCATGAAATAAGAGAAGAAGAAGGTGGATTTAATCGAAAACGTGAGCATGCAAAGATGAAGAGGTTGCGTGCATGAACTCTTTGATGTATGACACCTATACAATTTTTTGGCGTGAACTAAAACGATACAAAAAATCCCGCAGCGGAGTTTTAATTAGATTAATTCAACCTGCAATTTGGATTATTGTTATTGGAAATACTTTTTCAGGAACTCAACCACTCATACAGTCAGTTGGGTTTGAAGGCCAATACATAGAGTTTATGGCACCTGGTGTCATCATCTTAACTGCAATCTTTACTAGTATTTTTGGCGGAGTAAACACGCTTTGGGATAGGAGATATGGATTTATGAACAAGGCATTGACGTCTCCAATCTCTCGCTCTGCAATTGCGTTAGGTAAAATGTCGGCAATATCTTTGATTGCAGCACTTCAAGCTAGCTTGATTTTAGGAATTGCTTTGGCGATAGGGGTATCATTTCCAAACCCAATAATGATTGCACCAATTATGGCAATTGTAATTTTATTTTCTTTGGGATTTTCCGGAATCTCTGTAATGATTGCAGCTACTGCCAAATCACAAGAGACCTTCTGGGGAGTGATCAACTTTCTTGGAATGCCTTTGTTTATGTTAAGTCCGGCTCTATTTCCTCTAGAATTACTCCCTGACTGGCTTGCCTCTGTGGCAAAACTCAATCCAGTCACATACACTGTACTTTTGGTAAGAGAAATGATGACAGGTGTTTCAGAAGGAGGGGTACCTGCATTACTTAGCATTGTAGTGATCTCTGTATTTGTGCTAGTTATGGTGGGTCTTGCCAGCTATGTCTTTACACGAGAAGTAAACAAACCATTTTGATAATGCCTCTGTCTAATTTCTATATAGAAAATAGAGAGATAATGTATCTACGTAATCTATTATTGTTATTTGTAAATAACCTGTAAGAAACATTTTCTCAATGAGAAAACAAATGACATCAATACTGATGATCGCAACCCTTGTTGCAATCATACCGCCGCTAACTGCAAATGCTGAATCTATGCCTGAACTTCCAGATGAAAACTCTCAGTTTAATCTGAATGGTGCAGGAGCAACGTTTCCATTTCCTCTAATTGATTTATGGAGAGTAGAATACAATAAAGAATATCCAAATGTAAATCTAAACTATCAATCAATTGGTAGTGGGGGCGGTGTGAAACAACACATCGAAAGAACCGTAAATTTTGCAGCATCTGACAAACCAATGAGTGAAGCAGAAAGAGAATTAGCACCTGGTACACTTCACATCCCAGAATCAATAGGAGGAGTTACTATCGTGTATAATATTCCAGAAGTTCCAGATAAGGGACTGAAATTAACAGGAGATGAAATTGCTGATATCTTTTTGGGCAAGATTACAAGATGGAATGACTCTAGAATAGTAGCGCATAATCCGGAAGTTAATCTTCCTGACAAAGAGATTGTTGTTGCACATCGTTCTGATGGCTCTGGAACTACCTTTGTATTTACTGAATATTTAGTAGCTGTGAGCCCTGAATGGGATGAAAAAGTAGGAAAAGGAAAATCTGTTCCTTGGCCTACTGGATTAGCTGCCGCAGGAAATGAAGGTGTTGCAGCAATTGTAAAATCTACTGAATACTCTATTGGCTATATTGAATTGGCATATGCATTTCAAACTGGAATGAGTTATGCCTCTGTTCAAAATCATGATGGTACTGCATTCGTTGAACCTACTTTGAAGAGTATTTCTGCTGCCTCTAGTGGCGTTGCAGATAGTCTTCCTGAGGCAAATGAAAGCTGGGTTCCGGTGTCTTTAGTTGATGCGCCAGGTTCTAATTCATACCCATTAGCCAGTTTTACCTATCTTCTTGTGTATGATGACCTAAAACCGGTTTCTAAAAGCAAGGAAGAAGCAAAAGCAGTAATTCACATGATTTATTGGATGATTACAGAAGGACAGCAATATTCTCCAGACTTGCTTTATGTTCCACTAGCTGACAAAGTAGTAGAACTAGGAAAGAGAGGACTATCACAGGTAACCTATGATGGTGAAACTCTTTGGGAGTATTCTGGCACTGTAGAAACTGAAGAATATGAAATTCCAAATTGGATTCGAGATAATGCAAAATGGTGGGCTGAAGGATTGATTACAGACCAAGACTACATCAACGGACTGCAATATCTGATATCGCAAGGTATTCTAAAAGTCTGATTTTTTCTTTTCTTTTTATTTTCAAATTAATAATTTCAGATATTACTTGTTACACTCATTAAATTTTTTTACGAATGTTGACAAATCTCCCTTAGCTTCCAATGATGCCGATTCCATACAATCATATTTTTCAGATACTATAATTTCGCTATATTCTAAATGAACAGATTTTTTATCTGGTGGATGTTTTCCATAAAGAATTTTTTCCCCTACATCCGGATAAATAACAAAAGATACTACAAATATTATTAAAAATGACATAATAATTGGAATTCCAACAATTTTTCTGTTAGACCATTTCACGTTTTTCAACTATTCTGCCCCGTAAAAAAGATATTTTGAATCAAGATGCAAAATAAAGATCGTAAGGAGTATGTTTTTAATTGTTTAAAAAATATGATCCAAAAACTAATCTAATATTTTCACTTCTATATAGTCAAACTAGAACTATCTACCATTCTATTACATACTGATAGAATGATGCTCTCGCTTATAATGTCAAAAAATATTCATTGTTCAATGATTACAAAAAACGCAAGAATGACTTCTCTATTTTGCATGTTTACAGTACTTGTAATGATGTCTTTTGCAGGAACTCAAAATTCTTTTGCTGAAGAAAATGACTACAAAATGGCTGAAAACACTCAAGCTAATTTCACCTTCAATTTTAGAGATGGTGTAGAAACTCATCAATTTCCTGTCTTTAAAATGACATCTGATTTTGTATCCAATGATGGTACAACTTTTGAGGTTGAGGGAGTTATTGGAAAATCCCCTTACCTGCATAAGGCTTTGGATGAATCATACAAAAATCGTATGATGACCTTCAGTGGAAGTAGTTTTGAGTATGACTATCGATACTTTGATGTAGATGTGGATTTGATTCGCGATGACCAAACAATCAGAACACTTCATTACTATAACTGTGAGATTTTGGATTACGAAGCTACGACTCTTACTTCACAGGATTATGAGAGTTACACCTCATCTAAATCTGGTTTTGCAGTAGTTGACAAAATTGAATTTCGATGTGGTGGTCTAAATGGTCAATCTTCTGAATATGCAACATTCCAAAATATTGATTATGGTGAAACCTATAACTTTGCAGAAAATGTACGAACTTTCATAACCTTTGAGTTTGATGGAGGTGTGGAAAAAATTGAATTTACAGGATTTGAGATAAATTCTGGATTTGAGGAATCCGACAATGCTGTCACTCCAAGTTTTAGCGTAGAAGGTGTTGTTGATTATTATCCATTATTGTATAATGCGATAGATAATGCCAGAAAAGTTTCAGGGGGATCATATGGGTTCAATACTGATTTTGAAGCTCTAGTGGAGTTTTCAAATGGTGTTAAAACTTTAAGATCCCTTGATTTCAGAGATTGCCGTGTATCTGGAGCAATAATCAACACAGAAACTGACAAGGAAGAAGGATTTACTGGAAAAAGTGGATTTGCCTTAGTAAACGAAATTGATTTTAATTGTGCAGGACTAACACCATTGAATAAAAATTATGCCGAACTTTACGGTGATGCTCCAATCTGGAGGTCATCTTTGTTAGAAAATGAGCAATTAAACGACTCGCTACAAATGGCAAATGGACCTCAAGTAATGACTACTTTTACATTCAGTAACGCTGTTGAAAAACTACAATTTCCAGTCTTCAAACAACATGATGTTATATCTAAAGGTAATCCCATCTTTGAGTTAGAAGGAATTGTGGGAGACTATCCGTTATTGTATAAGAGAGTAGATGATAATCTACGCCTTCAAAGCGTCTCAGGTGTTAATACCCATACAGACCTGTTTGATGTTGATGTGAATCTTGTCAATGGAGAAACTGTACGAAGTTTCAATTATTCAAAATGCCGTGTTATAGATTATGATGTTGGTTCTGCAATGAATAAAGAGGAAAGCTACATCAAAGGACAATTTGCATTAGAGAACACCTTTGAATTTGAGTGTCAAGGATATCATCCAAACAATCCTTTGTATGATATGATGTTCAAATCCAATACTGAGTCATCAACAATTAGTTCCAATGATCTAAGAAACACTGATGATTGGGATCCTGGATTCTACGTCGAATAATTTTTTCTTTTTTTCTTTTTTTAATTTTCAGAAATTATACTTTGTATATTTTCGTCAATTGCCACTTCTGCAATATCACTTGAGTATTCTGCAATTCTTCTCAAATCTTCTAAAACAAACTTAATCACAGTTGAATTTTTTTCAGTCTCTTTAATTTTATCCATAATTTGTTTTTCTTCTGCTATGACCTCACTTACTGTCTCAGCAACCTTTTCTCCTTTCTCATAATCATGTTCTTGCACTGCTGTAATTGATTTCTCAAAAACATTAAGTGATTTTTGAGAAATATTTTTTATTTTTGCAAGGATTTTGGAGTCAATTTCACCTTCAATGAATTTTGTTCTTTTTGCAATCAAACTGGCATGATCTGCAATTCTCTCAATCCTGGTTACTATTGCTCTGTATCCTAGACAATCAGATGGTTTTCGTAAACCCATGTCTTGTAAAACACTCTCATTTCCAATTGCCATGACTAAATTTCGTCTCATGTAGAGTCCAAATCTATCAACCTCATCATCCATATTGACTACCTCTTCTGAATGAGAAGTATCACATTCTGCAAATGACTCTATGGCTTCATTTACCATGTTATTTGCCATCAAATACATTCTTTGCAAAGCTGTATCGAAGGATAATTCTGGTAGTCTGGTAAGTATTTGGATTACCACTACTTCGGAGCTTGACTCTACAATTTCTGTACCGATCATTGAAGAACGGACCAACTCTCTTATGCTCTTTGAGTGATCAGGTGGAATTCGCATTCCTTTTGTTTTAATCTTAATAGTTTTGTACCCTGAAAGATATGCTGCGATTATTTTTCGTTTGATTGATTCTCCAGAATCCTTCTGACTCGAAGTTATGATCGCTGAATTTTTTTCTTTTTGATTGTTTTTCTCTCTTGGAAATAAAGTCAAAGAATGATTTGGATTTTTTACTACTGTAACATTGTCTCCAACCTTGATCTGTAATTCATCAACCCAGTTTTTTGGCAATGAAATAATGTATGTGGAACCACCACTAAGTTGCATCTTTCTTGTTTGCTTTGTATTTCCGATTGCTTCCAATTGATCTTTTTTCCAATGATTTGTTATTTACAATATGGTTTACGATCTATATAGAACTATGATCATCTCATAAAATATAGTGAGATCCTAGATATGCTCACTTTCACGCCGACAAATTGTGAAAAAAGAAAAACTGAATCCTCCGAAAACAGGTAGACGTCCTATTTCTGATAAAGTTTTCAAAATTGGAGCAACCCTGGCAGGTGTTTATGTCTTAATCATGATTGTGTTTCTTGCATTCCAATTAATTTCTGAATCTTATCCGATATGGGATGAATACGGTTTGTCTTTTATCACAAAAAGTGATTGGAATGCAGTTGAAGGTCGCGAAAACTTTGGTACGCTTCCTTATATTTTTGGAACTCTTGTAACTTCTGCCCTAGCGATGGCCATCGGGGTTCCATTAAGCATTGGTATTGCAATGTTCATCTCTGATGCCCCTGCAAAGATTGGTGGTCCACTTGGATTTCTTGTAGAATTATTGGCTGCTGTACCTAGTGTGATTTACGGCCTTTGGGGACTTTTCGTGTTCAGAGTTTATTTTGTAGATTGGATTGAAAAACCCCTTCATAATGCCTTTGGCGATAACATTTGGATTTTTTCTGGAACTCCTTTTGGTCTCGATATTCTTACAGCAAGTGTAATCTTGGCTATTATGATCATTCCAACAGTTTCAGCTGTTTCACGTGAGGTTATGCGGGCAGTTCCTCAACAACAAAAAGAGGCAGCATACATGCTTGGAGCAACAAAATGGGAAATGTTCAAACTTGCGGTTTTTCCATATTCCAAAACTGGCTTAATTGGTGCATCAATTTTAGGGCTTGGAAGAGCAGTTGGTGAAACAATGGCTGTTACAATGTTAATTGGAAATGCAACTGGAATCAGTGCATTTCCTTCATCTCTATTCAAACCTAGTCAGACCATGTCAAGTATTATTGCAAATGAGTTTGTTGAAGCATCACCTGCATCATTACATTTACCTGCGTTGATAGGGGTGGCATTGGTGCTTTTACTAATTGCAATTGTGATCAATGTAGTAGCACACATGCTAGTTACTAGAATGCTAAAAGTTAAGGAGGGTGCTATTAACAATTGACCACAACTCAGCAAAGGAGACAAGAGTATAGAGCACTGTTTAAACAAAATGTAGAGAAAAGACTAGTTGTTGACAAGGCAGTTAGGATTATAGTATTTGCCTGTGTTATCATCGCCATTATTCCTCTAGGAAGTATTCTGGTAGAAGTTTTCAAAAACGGTGCAGCCGCCATTAGTTATGAATTTCTCACTGAAGTCCCTGGATCTATAGGGTCGGGTGAAGGTGGCATTGGACCTGCCATCCAAGGAACTCTGATAATAATTGGACTCTCTAGCCTTCTTGGTGTTCCAATTGGAGTCATGTCGGGTATTTTCCTTTCAGAATATGGTGATAACAAGTTAGCAAGAACCATTAGATTTTTCAACGATGTGTTTATGGAATTCCCATCCATCGTAATGGGCATCTTTGCTTTCTTGATGATTGTACTGATCCTGGGCCATTTTTCCGTATGGGCAGGAGCCTTTGCTTTGTCTCTAATTATGTTTCCAATAGTTGCTAGAACTACAGAAGAATCTTTGAAAATGGTTCCTGTAACTTACCGTGAAGCTGGAACTGCTTTAGGACTCAAAAAATGGGTCATAACATTTCGAATTGTAATTTCAGCTGCAAAAAGTGGAATGATTACTGGGATTCTATTATCGGTTTCTAGAATTGGTGGTGAGACTGCTCCATTAATTATGACGATTTTGGGTAGTAGCCAATTCTTTAGCAGTATGGATGTACCAATGGATGCTCTTCCACTTAGGATCTGGCGATTATCGTTATTGCCCTATGACAGTGCACAAATGCAGGGTTGGGGAGCTGCAATGGTTTTGATAATTATAATTCTCGGAATCAATCTTGGTGTAAGATACTACTTTGCCAGCAAAAAAGGAACGAGCGTATTCGGACGATTAATTAAACAAGGGGTAACTGGTAGAAATTGACGGCATTGACTACAAGTCCTCCCACTTTGGATAGTTCATCTGTTTCAAAACCTTCCTCATCTCCAACAAAATTAGAAAAAAAATACAAAATGATCGCAGAAGATGTAACTATCAGTTATGGTGATTTTGCTGCAGTAAAAAATATCACAATGAAATTTCCTGAAAAATCTGTAACTGCTCTCATAGGACCATCTGGATGTGGTAAGACAACATTTCTTCGATGTCTAAACCGCATGCATGATATGACAAAAAATGCCAAAGTTGATGGAAAAGTTATGATTGACGAAATTGACCTATATGACAAATCCATTGATCCTATTTATCACAGAAGAAAGGTGGGAATGGTTTTTCAGAAACCAAATCCATTTCCAACAATGTCTATTTACGACAATGTTACTGCAGGTCTAAAATTAAACGGTGTAAAAGATAAAAAAATTCTAAATGAAATTGTTGAGGATTCCCTTAAAATGGCATATCTCTGGGATGAGGTAAAAGATGATTTGAAAAAATCTGCCATAGAATTATCAGGCGGACAGCAACAAAGATTGTGCATTGCAAGGGCACTGGCAATTCAACCAGAAGTTTTGTTGATGGATGAACCTGCATCAGCACTTGATCCTATCGCCACTCAAAAAATTGAAGAGACAATTACAGAACTGAAAAAAGAGTATACCATAATCATAGTTACACACAACATGCAACAAGCTGTTAGAGTTTCAGACTATACAGGTTTCATGTATCTTGGTGACTTAATAGAATTCAGAGAAACAAAAAAACTATTCACCGACCCAAAAAATGAACTGACAGCAAAATATGTTCAAGGACAATTTGGATAAATGACTCGATTAATTGATCCTTCTTTACAAAAACTGTCTTTTATCATGGCAGAGATGGGTGATATGGTAATTGAATCAATCTCACTTGCAATAGATTCGTATCTTGATGGAACAAATACGATGGATAAAGTTCTAGCATTATCTGACTCTATTCGTTCAAAATACTATGAAGTAGAAGACTTGACTTTTGATATGTTATTAAAATTCCAACCAGTTGCAGATGATTTTAGATTGATCCGTTCATCAACTGAAATTTCTTATGCATTTGCTAGATTTGGTAGATATGCATATGATATAACTCAGGTTCGTGACTTGTTTGGAGATGTTTCCGAATGCACAAATGCATCACTAATTGAATCTACAAAAAAAGTAAAACACATGATCAAAGAAGCAGTATTGTCATTTGCAGAACTTGATGTAAGAAAAGCAGTTAAAATCCGTGAAGATGAAAAAGTAATTGATCAAATCTATAAAGACAGACTTCCTAAACTCATTGAATCAAGCAATACAAAATGTGCTTTAGCTGAAGCCTTGCTCTTAAGGTATCTGGAAAGAATTGGTGATCATGCCGTGTTTATGAGTGATGCAATCAACTATATTGTAACTGGAAAACACAGACCAAGTGAGGAAAGAATAGCATCTCATACAAAGTCAGACTAGGCGTATCTTGGTTTTTATTCAACCGAAATTTTGCTGAAATATTCAAATGGAAATCCTAGAACTAATTCAGTCTAATCTTCTTACTCCAATAATTCTATTCTTCTTGTTTGGAATCATTGCAGCTAGAATAAAATCTGACTTGAAGATTCCTGAGGCAATTTCAGAATTCTTACCAATCTACCTTCTAGCTGCAATTGGCCTTCATGGTGGAATTGAGATGCGAAATACTGGATTTGAAAACATGTTGATTCCAATGCTTGTTGCAATCGGACTTTCATTGTTGTTTACATTAAACCACTATCAGATTCTTAGACGATTGGGAAAATTCAACCTCTTTGATTCTTATGCACTTGCATCAACTTATGGTGCAGTAGGTGCAGTACATTTCTCTGTAGGTTTATCCTTTTTGAAAAATCAAGGAGTAACTTCTGAAGGATATATTGCAGCAATTCTAGCAGTATTGGAACCTCTTGCTTTCATTTTGGCAATATTTATGACAAATATGGCAGTATCAAAACAGATCAAAGCAAAGAAGCAATCTTTTACAGATGACGACTCTAAAGAAATCGACATTGGATTAAATCAAACTAAGACAAAAATCTCAAAAGTACTACATGAATCAATTACTGGAAAAGCAATTGTAATTCTTCTAGGAAGTATTGTGATTGGTTACATCATTGGTGAGGAGGGTTTTGAATCAATTAAGATTGTCTTTGATGATATGTTTACTGGAGCAATAGTGATTTTCATGATTGAAATGGGCATAATTGCTGGCCAAAGACTCGATGACATCAAAAAAGTAGGTATTTTTCTTACTGGCTTTGCCATAATCATGCCTCTATTCAATGGAACAATCGGCGTTCTGGTATCCACTGCACTAGGATTGAGCATAGGCGGTGCAGTAATGTTTGGATTGTTGATGGCCAGTGCTTCATTTATTGCAGCTCCTGCAGTCTTGCGGCATGCTATTCCTCAGGCAAAACCAAGTCTATACATAACATCTGCCTTGGGAATAACATTTCCATTCAACATTATTGTCACATTGCCAATCTTGTTTACGATATCCACTCTTGTTCATACTGGAGAGGGAACGATAGATTTATTCAATTTCATTACAGAGGGATTCTGATGAAGCTTTACAACGTTAAAATGCTTACAATTACCTGTGAGATTTTAGCACAAGAAAATATTATTGAGATTCTCAAAAAACATGACATTACTGGATATACAACTTATGAAGTTGATGGAAATGGTGAACGTGGTTTACGTGGACAAGGATTCAAAAATGAAAAGAATGTCAAAGTTGAAGTAATAATGAGGGAAGAAAAATTACCCGATGTTGTAGAAGAAATATCTAGAACTCTTTTTGCAAATTTTGCTATAGTCCTTTATGTCAGTGATGTTGGTGTATTGCGACCTGAGAAATTCTAACAACAAGAGTCATCTGAACACAAAACTGGAATCTTTTTGCTTGCAATTTTAACATTTGATATTAGATCTGATAATTGATTGTTTGAAATTGCATACATTGCCTTTTTTCCTTCATCTCTTGACTTTACAATTCCACATTTTTTGAGTGTCTTGAGATGGTGTGAAACTAACGGTTGATCTTTTTCTAATTTTTCTACAAAATCATTGACACACAGTTCTTTGTTTTTTTGCAATAACTCTAAAATCTCAAATCTTGTTTCATCACAGATACACTTTAAGAGACTGACTCCATTCATATCAATCTAAATTTATATAAACTACTATTTATGTGATGGCATGGGTTCAAAAAAAATCCTTTTTGTGTGCGTAGAAAATGCTGGCAGAAGCCAAATGGCAGAAGGGTTTCTTCGAAAATACGCTCCAAAATTTGAGGTAATCAGCGCAGGAACTAAACCAAATTCTCAACTAAACCCTACGGTCGTTGAAGTAATGAAAGAGATTGGAATTGACATTACAAAACAAACACCAAAAGAGCTAACAGATGAGATGATTTCTTCATCACTTACTGTCAACATGGGCTGTATGGACAAAGATTCATGTCCATCTCTTTTTGTAAAAGATGTAATTGATTGGAATATTTCGGATCCAAAAAATCAAGACATTGAACAAGTAAGAAAAATTCGTGATCAAATTAAAAATGAAATTTTGAATCTTATAAAAAAATTAGAGACAACGCCATGACATATTCTAATCTACAAATTTTCATTGTTGAGCTAATTGGAACTTTCATTCTTGTGATATTTGCAACCGGCTCGATTGTGTATGACGTTCAAATTGGAGGACCTTATGGAATTTGGTTTGCAGCAGTTACTCCATTCATTGCACTAATTATCGGTGTTTACTCTTTTGGAAAAATTTCTTTAGCACATTTCAATCCAGCTGTAACTATTGGTTATTACATTACTGGACACATATCAAAAATTCAGATTGCTTGGTATTTTGCAGCTGAAATTATTGGTGCAATCCTTGGTTCATTATTTGTGATGACCTTCATTGGCAAAGAAGCTAATTTAGGTGCTAATGCCCCAAATTATGATTATTCCTTACTCCTAATATTCCCAATTGAAGTTTTGGCATCAGGATTACTGATGGCAGTAATCTTCACCGTTGTCTTCACAAAGGGTTTGAAAGGATTTAGCGGAATTGCAATTGGTGGAATAGTTGGCTTGGATATTTTCTTTTTGGCATTTATTTCTGGGGCATCAATGAATCCTGCAAGAGCTTTGGCACCTGCTTTACTCTCAGGATTTGTAAACGATCTTTGGCTTTACTGGAGTGCGCCCTTTGTTGGAACAACCATCGTGGCATTTCTATTTAGAGGGAAATTCATCAAACAAAGAAAAATGGAAAATTCCTGATATTACGAATAATAATGACTGATTTCAGGCTATAATGTTGATAAATTCTAAACTATTTTCAGATTCTAAGAAGGTTATTCCATCGGGAGTAAATAGTCCTGTAAGATATTTTGAGCCATATCCCTTCTTTACAAAAAAATCAGATGGGGCCTATATTTGGGATGAGGATGATAAGAAACACATTGACTTTTGCAATGGCTACGGTGCTCTGCTTTTGGGTCATCGAAGAAAAGAAATCATTCAAGCAGTTTCCAAACAACTCACAAAAGGAACTTTGTATTGTACTCCAACTAAATTAGAAACTGAGTTATCAAAACTAATCATTGGAAATTTTCCATCAATAGAAAAAGTTCGTTTAATGAATACTGGGGGTGAGGCAACCATGACTGCAATTCGTCTTGCTCGTGGATTTACAAAAAAGAAAAAGATAATAAAATTTGAAGGGTGTTATCATGGAGCACATGATTCAGTTTTGGTAAAAGCTGGCTCAGGTTCAGCACATCAGGGAATTTCTGTTTCTGATGGTGGATTGGATGAAATATCAAAAAACACTTTGGTTGTTCAATATAACAATGCAGAAGATCTTGAGAAAACAATTAGAAAAAACAAAGACATTGCAGGTGTTATTGTTGAGCCAATCCTTGCAAATATGGGACTGATTTTACCTGAAAATGACTTTCTTTCAGATATTCGAAAAATTACAAAAGAAAACAATATTCCTTTGATTTTTGACGAGGTAGTAACAGGATTTAGAGTTTCAACTGGAGGTGCACAAAAGCATTTTGGAATAAAGCCTGACATTACAACACTTGCAAAAGCCCTAAGCAATGGATTTACTATATCTGCAGTCGGTGGAAGAAAAGAGATAATGGATTTACTTTCACCAGGTGGAAACGTGTATCAGGCAAGCACATTTGCTGGGAATCCAATATCTGTAAGCGCTGCAATCAGTTCAATCAAAACTATAAACAAAATTAAGAATAAACTCTACTCTAAATTAGAAAAATATAATCTGAGATTCACTCGTGCCCTGGATGATATGGCAACTGATATGAAAATACCTCATCAAATCAATTCTACAGCCTCAATGTTTCAAATTTTCTTCACCAACAAACCTGTTGTAAACTATGAATCCTCAAAGAATGCAAATGCAAAGAAATTCAAAAAAATGTTTACTACTTTACTGAAAAATGGCGTATTCATTGCGCCCTCTCAATTTGAAGTTGTTTTTCTTTCTGATGCTCATTCACAAAATGACTTGAACAAAACACTTGATGCATACCAAATTGCCCTAAAATCGGTGAAGAATTGAAGTATACTATAGGTGCACGAGGAAGTCAACTGTCTCTTGCACAAACCAAATGGGTGATATCAGAATTAACAAAGTCCAATCCTGAAATTAATTTTGATGTTAAACCGATAAAGACACAAGGCGATACGGATTCAAGACCATTATTTACAATTGATCAAAAAGGAATATTTGAAAAGGAAATTGATAGGGCAGTGGCACAAAACGAGGTAGATTTTGCTGTACATAGCCTCAAAGATGTTCCATCAAAACTAGATGATGATTTGACTCTTGCATGTATTCCCAAAAGAGAAATGGTAAATGATGTTTTCATTTCTGCTGATAATTCTTCTTTGGAAACAATCAAACCAAATTCTGTGATTGGTACTAGTTCCCTAAGAAGAGCTGTTCAAATTTCAAGAAAGAGACCTGATGTAATTGTAAAGCCCATTCGTGGTAATATTGAAACAAGAATCAAAAAAGTTTCAGGAGAAAATTATGATGCGATTGTTTTGGCACAGGCGGGAATATCTAGACTGGGCATTGATGTGTCTTTTACTCCACTATCTATAGATGATTTTTACCCTTCACCTGGTCAAGGGGCATTAGCAATTGTCACACGAAAAGATGATACAAAGACAATTCAAATGCTAAAAAAAATCGAAGATGATGATTCTAGATTGGAAATAGAAGCAGAACGAGCGTTATCTGATTTTGTGGATTCTGGGTGTAGATTTCCAGTTGGTGCCTATGCAAAATCAAATGGACAAGATATGAACATCAAAGTTAATGCATTTTCTGTTGATGGAAAACAATCGCTGTACGTTACAAAAACTGGCAGTAAAGATGATCCTTACTCTCTAGGAAAAAGAGCCGGGGAAGAACTTCAGCAGAAGGGAGTAAAGGACCTTGCATTAAATTGGAGAGAAAAGGTAGAGGAGTGGAATAAGAAATGACAGGCAAAGTCTATCTTGTAGGTGCAGGTCCTGGGGATCATAAATTAATTACAATGCGAGCAGTCGAGCTTATTCAAAAAGCAGATGTTGTACTATATGACAGGCTAGTCAGCAAAAAAATTATCTCCATGATTCCGAAAAAAGCAGAAAAAGTCTATGTCGGACGAGCAGTAGGTGATGACACCACTCATCAAAACACAACTAATGACTTGATGGTAGAATATGCAAAATCCAAAAAAAATGTTGTAAGACTAAAGGGCGGAGATCCTATAATTTTTGGCAGAGGAGGAGAAGAAGCTGAATTTCTAAAATCTCACAAAATAAAATATGAAATTGTTCCAGGAATTACATCTGGTATTGGTTCGGCAACATATGCTGGAATTCCTCTCACTCATAGAAAACATGCATCATCTGTAGTATTTGTAACAGGACATGAAGATCCTGAAAAGAAAAACGAAGTTGTAAAATGGAAAAGACTTGCAAAATCAGTTGATACTATTGTTATCATGATGGGATTATCTAGAATTGATGTGATTTGTAAACAGCTAATTGCTGGAGGAATGGATAAAAAAACACCTGTTGCTGTGATTCAAAATGGCACTACTACTAAACAAAAAATGATTACAGGCACAGTATCTAACATTGCCTCTCTTGTAAAGAAAAACAAGATTGTCCCTCCAACCAATATTATTATAGGAAATGTGGTGGATTTATCAAAAACAATAGGGTGGAAATAAAATGCTTGATGGGAAGAAAATAGCAATTACTCGCTCAAAAGATGATGCTACAGAATTCATCGAACTTGCAGAAAAAAATAATGCACAACCTTTACCGTTACCTACAATTGAGCTTGTAAGTAAGGGTGAGAAAATTGTAGATGAATTCTTAGAGTCTATCGAAACCTACAATCCTGATTACTCTGTTTTTATGAGCTCAAAGGCTGTAAAGCTACTCTTTGACACTGCTAAACAGACTCAAAAATTAGAAAAACTGCAACTTGCTGTTGCAAATACCATGGTAATGTCAGTAGGCCCAAAAACCACACTGGCCCTTGAAAATGAAGGAATCAAAGTAAATCATCAGCCAACAACATATTCTTCAGTTGGTGTGGGTGAAGAATTTACAAAAATTCACGCTGTCGGAAAAAAAGTGATTGTTCCACGAAGCGGTGCATCAACTCCTTTTCTAAAAGAACTTCTAAACAAAATTGGAATAGATGTCTTGGAAATTCATTTGTATGACGTATGTGCGTTTAGGGATACCACTCAATGGAATGAATTCAGAGAATTATTTTCTCAGGGAAGAATTGACGGAATAATTTTTACCAGCGCCTCTTCTGTTCGAGGATTTTTTGAAATAATGTCAAAGGATTATGAACAAAAAACACTTCTTGATAATTTGGAAAAACTTTCTGTTGTTTCCATTGGGCCTTTTACGTCCGATGAATTGAAAAAATTCAAAATCAAAAATATTGTGGCAGAGGTTCATACTGTTGCTGGCGCATTTGATTCAATGAAGAGCACA
>JBMSGE010000010.1:0-22517 GCA_049414205.1 Nitrosopumilaceae archaeon | reverse complement strand
TCATGACAAACCACTCCAACACAACACCAATCTGACCCAATCAGCTGTTTCACCTGATAACTACACTGATGCCATCACTTGTGCACATTACAATATCTCCCAAAACTGTCTGTCACTAACAGCTAATACCACATTGAATCATGACAAACCACTCCAACACAACACCAATCTGACCCAATCAGCTGTTTCACCTAGTTCGAAGGTTTTAGAGGTGTTTGTATTGAATGATTCATACAATTTTTTACCAAAAAATGCCAAAAATCACTGTTAAGGTTTTGCCAAGCATGTTCCATTTCGCATAGCTTATAAAATATTTTAAAAATTTACTTTACATGGGTCTTTTCAAACGTAATAAAGAAAATTCCGAAAATGAAACAAAATGTAAGGAATGTGGTACTGATTTACATGATCCTGAGAGATTAAAAAGACACATGAAAAAGGCTCATGGAAATGTCCCTGCAAAGAAATTAGATCCTAACTCTGGCGATGGCGGTACCTGGTAAATTTGGAAATTAGTCATAGTCAAAAACTAGCCTTAGGATTTGGTGGTGCATTCATAGTTGCAGGACTTGTACTGTCTACTCTAGTGTTCCCATTTTGGAATTTTATACGAGAAGATGTTTACGAAGATGTTGTAATACTCAATAACGATAATGGTATCTGTTATGTTGATACACTAGATGGAGTTCCCAAGACCATAGAGAATTGTAATTTGAAGGCAGGGGATAACGCCACTATAAGGTTTGGAGAAGGTCTTGCATGGGCTGAAATTGTTCATCCTTAACAGCTGAAACTTATATCTAAAAAACTCGTCATAATTCTATGGATTGTATTTTTTGCAAAATAGCAAATGGTGAAATTCCTACTAAAATGATTACAGAAACAAATCATTCTATTGCCTTTTTGGATGCTTTCCCATTAACTAAGGGACATACATTGGTAATTCCAAAAAAACACCATGAAAAAATCCAAAACATGTCTTCAGAAGAAAACATTGATCTGTTTTCAACTGTACATTCTGTGATTTCTAAAGTTGATAAATTAACAGGGGCCACACTGATGGCAGTTCACAACGGAAAAGAAGCCGGTCAAGAAATACCTCATGTTCATGTGCATCTAGTTCCAAGAAATTCTAATGATACTGGAGGCCCAATACATTGCTTGTTTGACTCAACTTTGAATGTCTCTGATTCAGAACTAAATGAAATTTTACAAAAACTACGAGATTAAAATGGATATAGTCTTTCGTCTGTGTCTTTGTTTTCAACTATGATTGCTTTTGTAGGGCAAGTTTTTGCTGCATTCATAATTTTGTTTGTACCTGCACCTTTTTGATTAATCACCGATGATTTAGGATTCATCTTGGAATTTTTATTAATTGCAAAAACATCTGGTGCAATTGTCTCACAACTACAACATCCAATGCATAAACTCTCATCAACATTCACAAAAAGATTTGGCTGGACTTTAGGTTCTTTTGCTTTTTCAAATTCTCCGTTTTTCCCATCTGCTGTAACTCTGGCATTGTACTCCTCCCAAAACTTTCTTTCGTAATCTTTCCAAAAGTCAGGATCTCCTTCTTCGAATTCTTTGGTGAATCTACCCCAATCTTCTTCAGGAATGTCTCCTGGTTCCTGCCCTGGTCTTGCTCCCCACCGTGGCTGTTTTTTGAAATCTTCAGTTCTTTTGTGTTGTTTGGATGCTTCGGGCTTTTTTCCCTCCTTGTAGTGTTTTTTTATAACATTGTAAGCCTCTGTTATTTTCTTGAACTGTATTCCTTCTTGTTCTGTTGTATTTTTGTCTGGGTGAAACTCCAAAGCTAATTTCCTATAGGCTACTTTGATTTCTTCAAATGAAGAATCTGAATCCACGTTTAGTGTTTTTAAGGCCTGGTGAGTATTCACTAAATCTCGTAGGTTCGTCATATGTTAAAAACAATTGTCGCTAAAACTCTAAATTATTCTAAAATTATCTCATCTTCTACCTTCCATGCAGGATCTACAATACACAAAAATCTAAGATCTTCTGAACCTGTATTTTCGATGAATTGCTCTGACATGGGGGGGACATAAACTGAATCGTCTTTTGTCACTTCAAAAACTTTTTCGTTTACGTGCAGATTTCCTTTTCCTTCCAAGATGTAGTAAATTTCTGAGGATTTTAATTTGTGACAAAGAGATTTCTTCCCACTCTTTACAGTAAATTCTGCCAGACTAAATCTTACACCCTTTGTGGTATTCTGGGGGTGAAAATACTGTTTAATTGTGGTTCCTTCATTTCCTTCAATGGTTGATATTTCAGAATTTCTTTGAATAGACATGTGGTCTATACTGTTTTAGTTACCGTTGTTTTAAAATCTGATTCGTACCATGTTGTTTTGTATTCAGCATTTTTTTTGGGCAAAATGTTGATGGCAATATGAGAGAATGTCTTTTTTTTATTTACAGAACCGTGAGTGTGGAGTGTTTTTGCAGGAATGTATACGGTATCTCCTTCTTTGAGGCTGATTTTCTCTGTTCTTTTTATTTTAAAATTGGTTTTACTTGTACCATATTTTCTAAATATTTCAAGACTTCCTGTACCTCTTGTCGCAATTAAGACTTGGTTTCCATTATGCCAATGAAGCTTGGTTTTTGCACCGTTATGAAAATAAACATGATATATTCCCTGTTCTTTTGATTTAATTTTTGATGAAACATCTTTCATGTGGACTCTACCTGTAAACCAATCAGGATTAATTTTCCTTTGATCTCCTGAAGAGTAAATATTTGATTTTTTCATGTTTATATCCTGGCTAAAATTTTCTTTTTCTTTTCTTGGAATTCTTTTTCTGTGAGTATCCCTGATTTTTTGAGCTTTCCTAATTTCTCTAGTGTCTTGAGGTCTTCTTCAGCACTAGTCGCTGCACTTTTGGCAGCTACTATTCCTTCATTGATCTTTTCGGTTCCTTTTTTCTTTAACATCTCTCCTTCTTTTTTAGCCCGCTTTCTAAGCTCGTTACTTGTCTTTTTTGCTTGACCTGTAGCCATTTCTCCAAATTCTACTGCATCATCTAAAATCTCATCTGCTTTTTTTATCCCTTCATCTATTGCCTTGTCTGCTCTTTTTAGGAATTTTTCAATATGTCCTACTCTTTTTTTACTTCCCATGATTTTTTTAATTCTTTTACAGTTTTATGCTTTTCCTACTTGTTACAAATTATTCATTTGATTTAATAGCAAGATTTTGTATTAGAAATTGTAATTTTGACGCAAAAACCAGATACCAAAACTTTGGTTCTAAGGAAAACCATTGATGATGATAATGCAGCAGAAATCATAGAAGATAAGAAAACATCTCTTTTCAAATCCTTACTAAAAAAACCAAAAAAAGAAGAAGTCCATGTTGATTCAATAAAATTATTCCACGAATGTCTATTGGTAGTTTCTGGCAGATATACTGCTGATTATTACCGAAAGGCAACTCATAGCATTTCAGTTGATTCTAATGTCAAAGAAGTAACCTTTGGAGGTGGTGTTTTTCCAATTAAGGAAAAATCTGGACTAAAAAAGGCCTTTGTGGGGAGCCGTGGAAAGAACAAAATTGAATTTCCTCTAGAAGAACACGTTTTTGTTGAGGAAGAAAACGAACTAGTTTTTGATTACAATGGAAATGATATTGAGTTTCCCTTCAAGATAAACTCTAAGACAATTGAAAATTACCCTGAACAAATTCTAACTTCAAATTCTTCTAATGTTCGAAACCTCAAAATTTCCCATGAATCTGCTATTAAATCACTGAAAGATGATCTGAAAAGCCCTCTTGAAAAAAATATTAGAAAACTAAACGAAGAATTTACAGTAGAAAAAATTAACGAAGTGTATGTTCCGATTTACGAGGCACGATTGACTGGTCCTAAAAATAAAACTGGTCTTCTTAGATTAGATGCTGTACGAAAAAAAATTCTTTAAAGTTTAACCATTCTTCTAAAATTATCGTCACAGTGCAATTTTTCAAAAACCTTTTCCTTTTTTGCCCACTCTCTAATGGTTTTACCATCTACTGAAATTGCTTTTCTTAGTAGGTCTAGTGCTTCTGGATATTCTCCAAGGGCTGCCTTACTTCGAGATTTTGCATAAATAATATTGATGTTGCCTTTGTGTTTTGATAAAATCTGATCAAAAATTTCTATGGCCTTTTCATGTTTTTCTAGTTCTGCTAATTCTATTCCCTTGTGAAATAAGGCATCCATATGTGATGGATATTTTTTGTAAACGCTTTCAAAACAATTCAGAGCTTCTTCGTGTTTTTTTATTTTTCCAAGAACAATTCCTTTGTAAAACATTGCATTTGGTTTTTTTGAATCTGAACTTATTGCCTTGTCCAGAAATTCCAGAGCCTCGTCATATTCTTGCAATCTGTCAAGTAATACTCCTTTGTTAAAATAAGATGAACTGTTTTTGGGATCTGCCTCAATAGCTTTGTCATAACACTCATTTGCAGCCTGAGTATCTCCCATTTCTGCCATGGCTATCCCCTTGTTGTTAAATGCCTGGGAATCTTTCGGATTTATTTCTAAAAGGGCATCAAAACAGGTAACTGCATCTGCATATTTTTTAATTTGATTCAGTGCCAGGCCTTTATTGAGAATAGCTGATGTGTTTTTAGCATCTTGTTTGATGACTTTGTTGAATAGAGAAATGGCTGCTTTGGGTTGGTTTTTCTCCATTAATGACATGGCATGATACATTAAATCTTCAGGATCTTCTTTGGTTCCAAATAATCCCATAGTTTTTTTTAAAAGATATCTGTAATGAAAGTTTAGGTTTCTTTTGTTATTAAAAAAATTCGTAGTAATGTCTATGGAAGTTTAAATACACATGGATTTCACAATAACTCAACTTGTTGATAAAGTCGACTTTTGGGTTACTTGTTTTATTACTAATTCCATTTTTCACAATAATTGATGTTCATGGTCAATCTGAATTTGACACAATTGAAATGGGATTGCCAGCACCCTCTATAACCATGGCTCCCACATCTGGAGGACCTGGAACCGAGGTTGAAATTTTAGTTACTGCAATGCCTGCGCTTCCAGATGATATTGATCCTAGAATAGAGTTTTTCATTTACATGCCATTCTTAGAATCAATTGGTGGCAATATACCACAAACCTGTGATGGTGATGGATGCTTTGCGTTGTATTCCTTTGATGAAGTGAATTCAAACAAGTTTGCACCAAAAACAATTTCTTTTACATTGTTTAGCACAACAAATCCCAAGCCAACAGTTGAAGCCGGTGGTTGGAATTCTGTCTGTGATCTAAAAATCAATGGAGTGACTACTGAAAGATATGGCAATACATGTATTGATCAAGACCAACCTCTAGGAGATTATGAAATAAAGTTTGGATGGGGAATTCAGACTTCGCAACTTTATGATGTTAGAGAGACTTTGAATTTCACTGTTACTGAAAAAAAGTTTGTTGAAGAAGAAAGACAACTAGATGAAGATGAGTTAGCAATGCTACAGTATGAAGAAGGATTGATCTCAGAATCAGAATTTGAGCAAAAACTAACAGAATTGGGATATGATGCTGACAAAATACGCCAAGCAAAGGCCTTGATTGGAAAATTAGAGCATCAAGAAGGATTCAAGACTCCTCTAAAGGGACCTATTGAAGTTCAAGGAACTGACTATGAAATAACATATACCATTTCTGGCGGGGTGATCAACAAGGTCTCCCCAGATCAAGAGGCAGAATCTCTAATCATAACAGTTGATTCTATATCAAATGGGACTTTGTTTATTCAGTTACCTAGAGATGTAATCGACGCAAAATTCGGAGATGACGATGATGACTTTTTTGTTTTAATTGATGGGTTGGAAACTGGATATGATGAAACAAAAAGTGTCAATGATAGGACACTAACCATTCAATTTCCTGCCGGAACCGAGGAGATTGAAATTATAGGAACATTTGTTGTTCCAGAATTTGGAACAATTGTGTTGATGATTTTGTTAGTGTCAGTAAGTTCTGTTATCGTGTTATCTAGGACTAAATACTCCTTAATGAAAATCTGATTATTTCTGATTCAGTGATTTGAATTTTTTAATTGCCTCTTTGGCTAAATCCTCTTGCTCTGAGGCAGATGTCTTTGTTGGATCCTTGGTCGCATAACCATCTTCTTGTTTTTTATCTTTCATGACAAAAACTTGGAATTTTAGAATTTAAAGTTCTCTGATACTTGAATCAATTTTTTGATGTCTTGCTTTGTGTGGGCCATTGATATTGCTCCAAGCTTTCCAGGCAAAAAGAATATGCCGTCTTGGGCAATCATTTTAAAATGATATTTCTGTAATAATTTGGAATCACACTTTGAAGCATCAGTCGAATTGTTAATCTCTGTAATTCCATTGCTTACAAAATGAGTCATAAACAAAGATCCCTTACCGGTGACTATTACTTTGTCTCCGAGGGTTTTGGACAATCCTTTTCTTGCCAATTCTCCTAGTTCGTTGAGTTTAGAATATGTTGTCCCTTTAGAATTTTTTAGTTCACTAAGTGTTGCATATCCTGCTACCATTGATGCTGGATTTGCAGAAAATGTCCCTCCACCAACATATGATCTTTCAGATTTTTTCTTTCCTGTAGTGTCTGCATATTCCATAATCTCTTTTTTCCCACACATTACACCGATTGCCATTCCTCCACCTACAATTTTACCTAGAGTTACAATGTCAGGATCCAATTTCATTGTGGGATATAAACAACCGAATCTAAATCGAAAACCTGTGACAATTTCATCTAAAATAAATAATGATTTGTTTTTGTGAGCAAACTCTTGAATTCCTTTTAGATATTCAGGTGTTGCAGGAATGCATCCTCCGCCTCCAAGGACAGGTTCAATAATCACACCTGCTAAATCTTTAGAAAATTTCTTTAGAATTTTTATTGATTCTTCTAAATTGTTGTATGGGATTGATACAATTTTTTCCTCATTAATCACACCACTGCTTTCTGATTCTGTAAATGGCCAGTTTACCGATTTTAACAAATCCGAAGTATATCCGTGCCATCCTCCATCAATTTTTGCAATAACTTTTCTACCTGTAACTGACCTGGCTAATCTTACTGCGTACATTGTAGCTTCAGTTCCTGAAGTTACATAACGAATTTTTTCAGCGACGGGAACTGCTTTTGAAATTAATTCTGATAATTTTATTGTCTGCTCATTTACTGTTCCATACATCCAGCTTTTTTCGATTTGTGTCTGCAATGATTTTTTTACATTTTTGGGACCATGGCCTAAAATTAAACTCCAGTGACCCATCCAGTAATCTGTATACTTGTTATCATCGACATCAACCAAATTTTTTCCTAAAGACTGTTTAACCACAAAAGGATATGGCTCATAGAATCTTATGTTGTGACTGACTCCATTGACATGTAATTTTGAAGATTTTCCAAATAACTTTGCAGATTTTTTAGTCTTTTTTTTGTATTCTGAAATTATACTCATTTTCTTTACCTCTTTGTAATTAATTCGGGCTATAATCTAACCAAAGATCGGTGACTTTAGGCATGGTTTATATGTATTTGAAAAGTCTCACCTTCTGCATACGTAACGCAATAGGCGGCGCTTGTGATGAAGTATGGTAATATACCATTTTGTGATTCATGGGCCTCCAGTTACGCATACAAAATGAGGATTTGATCAAGAGATCAAATCTGAGATGTGAAGATTATGTGCATCCGTCAATTCCAATAAAGTACAAATGTACTTCAATAATCAAAATTAAATCAGAATCCGGTTGATCCTGCCGGACCTGACTGCTATCGGATTGATACTAAGCCATGCGAGTCATTGTAGTAATACAAGGCAGACGGCTCAGTAACGCGTAGTCAACCTACCCTATGGACGGGGATAACCTCGGGAAACTGAGAATAATACCCGATAGAACATTATGCCTGGAATGGTTTATGTTTCAAATAATTTATTGCCGTAGGATGGGACTGCGGCCTATCAGTTTGTTGGTGAGGTAATGGCCCACCAAGACTATTACAGGTACGGGCTCTGAGAGGAGTAGCCCGGAGATGGGTACTGAGACACGGACCCAGGCCCTATGGGGCGCAGCAGGCGAGAAAACTTTGCAATGTGCGAAAGCACGACAAGGTTAATCCGAGTGGTTTCTGCTAAAGGAACCTTTTGTCAGTCCTAGAAACACTGGTGAATAAGGGGTGGGCAAGTTCTGGTGTCAGCCGCCGCGGTAAAACCAGCACCTCAAGTGGTCAGGATGATTATTGGGCCTAAAGCATCCGTAGCCTGCTTTGTAAGTTTTCGGTTAAATCCATACGCTCAACGTATGGGCTGCCGGGAATACTGCAAAGCTAGGGAGTGGGAGAGGTAGACGGTACTCGGTAGGAAGGGGTAAAATCCTTTGATCTATTGATGACCACCTGTGGCGAAGGCGGTCTACCAGAACACGTCCGACGGTGAGGGATGAAAGCTGGGGGAGCAAACCGGATTAGATACCCGGGTAGTCCCAGCTGTAAACTATGCAAACTCAGTGATGCATTGGCTTGATGCCAATGCAGTGCTGCAGGGAAGCCGTTAAGTTTGCCGCCTGGGAAGTACGTACGCAAGTATGAAACTTAAAGGAATTGGCGGGGGAGCACCACAAGGGGTGAAGCCTGCGGTTCAATTGGAGTCAACGCCAGAAATCTTACCCGGAGAGACAGCAGAATGAAGGTCAAGCTGAAGACTTTACCAGACAAGCTGAGAGGTGGTGCATGGCCGTCGCCAGCTCGTGCCGTGAGATGTCCTGTTAAGTCAGGTAACGAGCGAGATCCCTGCCTCTAGTTGCCACCACTACTCTCAGGAGTAGTGGGGCGAATTAGCGGGACCGCCGTAGTTAATACGGAGGAAGGAAGGGGCCACGGCAGGTCAGTATGCCCCGAAACTCTGGGGCCACACGCGGGCTGCAATGGTAACGACAATGTGTTCCGAATCCGAAAGGAGGAGGTAATCCTCAAACGTTACCACAGTTATGACTGAGGGCTGCAACTCGCCCTCACGAATATGGAATCCCTAGTAACTGCGTGTCATTATCGCGCGGTGAATACGTCCCTGCTCCTTGCACACACCGCCCGTCGTTTCATTGAAGTTTGCTTTTAGCGAGGTGACGTCTGATTGGCGTTATCGAACTTGAGGTAAGTGACAAGGGAAAAGTCGTAACAAGGTGACCGTAGGGGAACCTGCGGTCGGATCACCTCCTTAGACAAGGAAATGTGCCGGATGCGCATAATCTTCACGTCAATTCATCGATGCAATGCATCACGAAAGTGATGTATGAAGGATGTAGCAGGTTCTCTGCCAGGAGACTTGCAATGATCGTCGTGCATAGTCGTGTAATATGTGGCTGAATTTGCCGGTGTAAAGACGCCAATAGGAGGATTGCTAGGCTTGAGGAGAGAAGAAGGACGTGGCAAGCTGCGATAAGCTCGGGGTAGGCGCACGCATCCTATGATCCCGAGATGTCCGAATGAGAATCTTACACTTTTGTGTACTCCATTACAATGGTGATGGAGATCGAACCGTGGGAATTGAAGCATCTTAGTACCACGAGGAAAAGAAATCAATTGAGATTTCCCAAGTAGTGGCGAACGAAAAGGAAATAGCCCAAACTGAATCCTTCGGGAGATGTGGTGTTTTGGTATGATAATATGGAATCCTGGATCCCAGTTGAAGTAATCTGGAACGTTATGGCATAGAGGGTGATACCCCCGTAAACGAAGTGTGAAGGGTCCTATTCATACCAGAGTAGTTGTCCTTGGTAGTGGGCAATGAATATGGGTGAAAGTAGCATCCGAGGCTAAATATCTCTCAAGACCGATAGTGGACTAGTACCGTGAGGGAAAGCTGAAAAGTACCCCGGAAGGGGGGTGAAAAGTGCATGAAACCTATTGGTTACAGACGTGCGTGGCATGAAAGGTGATTCTTTCAGATTGGAGGTTCTAGCAATAGAGCTAAAGATTTGATGTCCAAATCATCAGTGTCACGCGTTCCGTCTCGAAACACGGGCCAGGGAGCTAACCGTCATGGCAAGCTTAAACCCTTAAAGGTGAAAGCGAAGGGAAACCGAGTTCTCGCAGCATTGTGAGGAGAAGCGTGTGAAAGTGCGTTAAGTCATGGCGGCTAGGCTAGAAGCCAGTCGATCTATTCCTGAGCAAGATGAAGGCGGGCGAAAGCCCGCTGGAGGTCTGAAGCAGTTCTGACGTGCAAATCGTTTGTGTGACTTGGGAATAGGGGTCAAAAACCAATCTAGACTGGCGCTCGCTAGTTCCAACCGAAGCGTCTCGCAGGGCGTGCTTTGTGGAGATAGTGTTTCCGGTAGAGCACTGATAGGACGGCGCGGGGAAGAGATTCCTCACCGTCCATTCAAACTCCGAACGGATATACATCGTAGAAGCAAGGACACGGGTTCATGTGGCGTAAGGCTCATGACCGAAAGGGGTTTAACCCAGACTGAAGTTAAGGTCCCCAAATTTTTGCTAAGTGTCAAGCCAAAGAGTGTGTTCTCGCCAAGACAGCAGGGAGGTAAGCTCAGAAGCAGCTATCCTTTAAAAAGTGTGTAACAACTTACCTGCCGAGGGGGGATGCCTCAAAAACGGACGGGGCTAAAGCAAAGTACCGATACTTTAGATAATCATCAGTGGATGATTCGTGGTAGGTTGGCGTAGTGATTGGGTCGAAGCAGGGCGGTGACGTCCTGTGGACCGGTTTCTATTGCAGATCCTGGCGGCAGTAACAGCATAGTATTGTGAGAAACAATACCACCGCAAGCGTAAGGGTTTCCAGGCAATGCGTTATCAGCCTGGAGGTAGTCGATCCTAAGGTTTACCTCAACAGAGTAAATCGAATGGGAAACTAGTTAATATTCTAGTACCTTGCATGGAGCGTTTGAGCTATATGATTCGCTTTCGGATAGGGATTGTATAACCATCGTTATATCTAACTGTTCGAGGGTTGGGGAGTGTCGTAATGACGAGAACCAATCCGAGACTGGAATGGCTTCGCGTTAGCGGAGTTTTCTTGAATCCAAGAGACCATGAAAGATTGTGTAGTAAGCAAAGTGCAAGCTCGTACCCAGAACCGACACAGGTGCGCTGGCTTAGAAAGCTAAGGTGCTACGGGTATACCGTATGGCGAGGGAATTCGGCAAAATAGTCCTGTAGCTTAGGTACAAGGGATGCCTGCGGTCTTCATGAGGAATGGGGATCGCAGGTTGCAATTACAAGGGGGTCCCGACTGTTTAATAAAAACACAGGCGACTGCTAGTCCGAAAGGATTTGTATAGTCGCTGAATCCTGGCCGGTGCCGGTACCTAAAACTTGGGTTCAACCGAGCTAAGGGCCGGTTAACGCCGGGAGTAACTCTGACTCTCTTAAGGTAGCCAAATGCCTTGTCGGGTAAGTTCCGACGCGCATGAATGGAACAACGAGGGCCCCACTGTCCCCGCCTACAACCCGGTGAAGCCACATAAGGTGGACGAACAGTCCATCATCTTCCATCGGGGAGAGAAGACCCCGTGGAGTTTTACTGCAGCTTGTGCTTGTGGTATAGTAAGAATTGCACAGGGTATCTGGGAGCCATGCTTAACGTTCTCCGGGATGTTAAGAAGCAACGATGTAACACCAGACTCTTTTTGCAGTACCACTTATCCAGTGAAGACCGGAGACATGTGCAGGTGGGCAGTTCGGCTGGGGCGGCACCCCTTTGAAAAGATATCAAAGGGGCCCAAAGTTTAGTTCAAACGGGGCAGAAATCCGTTGAAGAGGGCAAAGCCAAAAACTAGACTGAATGGATTTCCAAACGCACGGAATTCATAGACGAAAGTCTGGCTTAGCGATCCTTCGTGTGCCCACTATTGGGGCCCGGAGGTGACAGAAAAATTACCCCAGGGATAACAGGCTCGTCGCGGGCGAGAGCTCCTATCGACCCCGCGGTTTGGTACCTCGATGTCGGCTTTTCCTATCCTGGTCCTGCAGCAGGGGCCAAGGGTGAGGCTGCTCGCCTATTAAAAGGGAACATGAGCTGGGTTTAGACCGTCGTGAGACAGGTCGGTCTCTGCCTGATGGAAGCGTGAATATCTGAGGGGAAGTTGCTCCGAGTACGAGAGGAACAGAGCAGCGTGGCCACTGGTTTACCGGTTGTCTGATAAGGCAGGCCGGGCAGCTAAGCCGTTTGGGCTAAGTGCTGAAAGCATCTAAGCACGAATCCCATCCCGAGACAAGATATTCTTTCGCAAGATGAAGGTCGGCAGCAGAAGACTGCGTTGATAGGAAGGTGGTGTAGATCACAAGCTTCGGCGAGTGGTGAGCCAGCCTTTACTAATAGACCAACACATCGGTTCAGCCACTTACATAGAGACTATGCGCGATGAATTCATTTTTGAATTCACTAAGTGGAATACAAATACACGACTGCACGATGAATTATTTTTAATTCTCTCTAGCGAAAGCTATACACGACTATTTTACAATGAAATTTTTTTATTTTTATTTCTAATACTAACTTTGAAATATCCTAAATCTTCTGAAAAACTTGTGACTATTGCATATGTTCTACTTAAAACTGAATTGGGTTCTGAAGAGAGTGTAATTGAGGAATTAAAAAAACTAGAACAAATCAAACGAGTTGAAAGAACCTTTGGGGATTATGACATGGTAGTAAAAATGGAAGCAGAACATATTGAAAAAATTCGTGAGATTATTGCTTGGAATATACAAAAAATGAAAACAGTAAGAGCAACTCGTACTCTTATTAAAAAAGATACAAATTAACTAAATGCAAATTAAATTCTATTCTATTTTTGAATGGTTGATTATTCTTCAAATTCTATGTCTTTTTGAAGCTCATCGGGAAGTCCGACCCACCATTCATTTTTCTGATTATCTGACACTAGAAAAACAGATCTAAAGTTGCTAATAGATCTGTTGGTTAATTCTGCAAAGTTATAACATAAGAAAATATGACAAAATTAATCCTTTTTGTATTTTATATTTTCAGAATCACCTTGGGCATTTTTTATTTTAATTACAACTGTGTCTCCTAATTTATTGAATATTCTTTGCCTTTTTTGGTTTGTAAAAATCAGTCCTAAAATCATGTCAATTGGCAACAAAAATGCTTTTCCAAAACTTGAAATTATAATTCCTAAAAGTTGAGGCGATTTCCCATCAATGTTTACCACCTTCAAATGTAGAATCTTTTTTCCAATGGATTGACCTCCTTTGTATTCTGAAATAATCCAGTATACGAAAAACAATAAACTAGCTGGGATATAGCTTGTACTTTCGGAAAATACTGTATTTTCATTCCATTCAAAATTTGTAACTCCAAAAATAGAAGCAAAAATTGCACCTGATATTGCAGAAATTATGATAAAATCAATTAACCATGCAATAAATCTGTCAGACCATTTCGCGAGTAGGATTTCTTTGAATATTTCTGAATCAGACATACTCAAATTTGAATTTTTAAACTAATAAAATGTACTACTTTGATTTTCTACTCTAAAAATTAATAGGGTTAATTCAAAAATAAATTGAAACTATTTTTGACCACGATTAATCCTATTGATGTCCTTCTTTGGACTATTCGAAGAAATGAAAAAGATGTGATCAATCTTTATGATTCTCTTTCACCTGTCATGCAATCTGCAACTGGTGGCTCTATGCTCAATTTTGGTTATTGGAATGAGAAAACACAAGATCCAATTAAAGCACAAGAAAACCTATGTGATTATTTTGGAAAATTAGCAGAACTTGAAAATGCAAAAACTATGATTGATGTTGGGAGTGGTCTGTCAGCTCCTGCAATTTTTTGGAGAAACCTTTATGAAAATTTAAACTTGTATTGCGTAAATATCAATTACCGTCAATTACAATTTTCGTCCCCTGAAAAAAACATCGAATTTATTAATTCCACTTCCACTAAACTTCCATTTGATGATAATTTTGCAGATAGGATTTTGGCCTTGGAATCTTCTCAACATTTCAAGCCGTTTGAGGGTTTTATTACCGAGTCCAAAAGAATTCTAAAAAAATCTGGAATCCTAGCTTTGGCTTTACCGGTGACACTCTCAAATGCTTCAATAAGAAAACTAGGAATTTTGAAATTTACTTGGTCTTCAGAACACTATGATGTTGATTTGATTAAAGACATTGTCAAAAATAATGGATTTACGATCACTGAATCAAAACTTATTGGAAGTCAGGTGTATGATCCATTGGCCGATTACTATATTAAAAATCGAGAATCTTTAAAAAAATCAATCCAAAAAAAATACCCAGATTTTGTCGAAAAAATCCTCTTCAAATCAATACTGAAAATGAAAAAGGCGTCTCAAGACAAAATTATTGATTATGTGATTCTAAAGTGCAAGTTATGAAATTTTAAGCCTTCATGACTTGTAATTATGTGTTGTAATTTAGACAAAGTTTTTATTTTTGAGGTTTTGATTTTTTCTAATTGTCAGAACAAAACGAGTCTAGTTTCCAACTGTATGATGAAAAATGCAAAATTCTTCTCAAAGAACCTGAGATTAGATTTGCAGGAATAATCAACAAAGAAGGACAACTTGTCTTAGGAGGATTCAAGGAAGGAATTACCCCCTATGAAAACGATGAAACAAAACTCCAGGCTTTTTACAATTTTGTTTCAAAGGCATCTATCCGAAAAGAATTTGACCAAAGCCTAGGGCCAATAAACTACATAGCTGCTAGGCGTGACAAGGCTGTTTTAGTAAGCTTCCCATTCCCAATTTCTCAAATAGCTCTTTTGATTTCTGCTGAACCAAACTTAAACATCGAAAATCTTGCTAAAAAAGTAGTAGAGATTTTCACAAATGTAAAATAGTTTTTTTCTTGGAATGGTTTTAATCTGGTTTTTATAATTAAATAATTATGAAAGCTACTTTTGCCGCTGGTTGTTTTTGGCATGTTGAAGATTTGTTTCGAAAAACTAAAGGAGTAAAATCAACAAAGGTTGGCTACATCGGAGGTAATCTGACAAATCCAACATATGAGGAAGTCTGTACTGATAGGACCGGACATGCAGAAGCAGTTGAGGTAGAATATGATCCAAATGAAATTTCTTATGAAGAACTATTAGATGTTTTTTGGCATAATCATGACCCAACTTCTCTGAATAGACAAGGACCTGATGTGGGAATTCAATACCGTTCATCTATTTTTGTTCATGATGAAACCCAAAAACAAACTGCTGAAAAATCAAAAGAAAATTTAGAATCTTCTGGAAAGTTTTCAAAAAAGATTGTTACAGAAATTACTCCTGCTCCAGAATTTTTTAAAGCAGAAGAATACCATCAAAAATATTTTCAAAAACACGGATTTTCTTGATTCTATTTTACGATAAGCACTGGAATTTTTGCAGCATGAATAACATAGTTTGACACGCTTCCAAAAAACATCTCCTTGACAGATCCACGTCCACGTGAACCAATTACTATTAGATTGAATTTTTCTTTTTTGCTTTGAGCCAACTTGATAATATTATATCCGACATCTCCTCGCATCATCTTTTCCTTAAAGACAATCCCGTTTTGAGCTGCAAGTGTCTTTGCTTCATCCATGAATCTCTTAATCTCTTTATTTACAGAATCTTGAACTGATCCTACTCCTCTGAACTCTGAATGAGGGGGCTCGTTTATAGAATACACGCCTGTGATTGTAGCACCAAATTGCCTGGCTACTGAAATTGCCATCTCTAAACCTCTTTTGGAATTTTTTGATCCATCTAAAGGAACTAGAATTTTGGTTACTTGCTTTTTTATCATGGATTTACAATTATTTGGATATTAAAAAATGTAGATAAATCACATCGCGAAATCTAAAAAAAGCATAAAAGCAACCGATCGCAATTTTTTGTAATATTTATCTAGTTAAAACAGTTGATGCAAAAATGGTGCAGGAAAATTTCATCGATGTCGATGGACACAAAATACGATATTTGGAGGCAGGTCACTCCAAGAGTACCCTTGTTTTGGTTCATGGATTAGGTGCTTCTGCAGAAAGATGGAGTAAAGTAATTCCTATTTTTGCCAAAGATTATCATCTTATAGTTCCCGACCTTATTGGATTTGGATTAAGCGATAAGCCACTTGTGGATTACACTACTGATTTTTTTTCAGATTTTTTAAACAAATTCATAGAATCTAATGGAATCGAGAGCCCCAACATTATTGGCTCTTCTTTAGGGGGGCAAGTAACTGCAGAATATGCCTCCAAATACAAAAATCTTGAAAAATTAACCCTTGTATCTCCTTCTGGTGTAATGAAACAATCTACTCCTGCATTAGATGCATACATCATGGCTGCACTTTATCCGAATGAAGCTAATGCAAAAAATGCCTTTGAGATGATGGAAGGATCTGGTGCAGATGTTGATCCTGCAATTGTTGATGGCTTTATTGAAAGAATGAAAATGCCAAATGCAAAAATGGCTTTCATGTCAACTATTCTGGGATTAAAAAATGCAGAAATAATTACCACCAAACTCCAAACAATTGATATTCCCACTCTCATAGTTTGGGGAGGGGATGATCCTGTAATTCCACTAAAACATGCAGATGGCTTTGTTTCTTCAATTAAGGATTGCAGGTTTTACAGAATGGATGGTTGTGGGCATACTCCTTATGTTCAGGCCCCTGAGGAATTCTCGAAAATTGTTCTTGAATTTTTGAATTCTGATTAGATATGGTTAAATACACTTGAAAACCATACGTTACCAATGAGCGGTAATTATAGTCAATACGACCCTTCTTCAATGTTCAAAGAATGGATTCAGAAGAGTGGCCGTGCACAGGCTGAATTTATTAAAAATTTTGGCTCATTGATGAACAATCAAGGCTCACAGACATTTGATCCACTTGAGACTCTCAAATCAATGTCTGATGTCACCCGAAACACCCAATCTAATATGATGGAGAACATGACAAACTTGCAAAACAAGAGCATGGATACAATGTTCAACATTGGACAAATGCTTCCATCGTTTATGAATTGGGGTGCCTACAAAACAACTGTTGGCAGTGCCGGAAGAATCTCAATCCCTGAGGCAGAAAGAAATGCACTAGGTTTGGGAGAAGGCGACTTGGTTCAAGTCATTATCCTTCCTATCGGAAAAAAATCAGGTAATAAGGAGGTGAAACAATGAGTAAAAACGAACAAACACAAACAAATCCAAAAGATGCATTTTCAGTATATCAACAAAACGTAGACAAGATGTTCACTAGCATTAAACAATCAGTTCCACAGTATCACCAATCAATTACTAATGTACAACAAGAATACTTGCAAGCATATGAGAATATTGTAGATTCTTCAATCACTTTACAAAAAGAATTTACAAAGAAATCCGGTATTGCAGCAAATATTCCTGAAGCAGCACTAAAAGTAATGCGTGATACAACTGAAGAAATTGTAAAGGCAGCTTCAATTCAAAATCAAATAGCCCTTGCAACAATTGATGCAACACAACAAAACATCAAGACCTTCAATGATAATGCAAAATCATTTGCTGATCTAAACAAGAATATCATGCAATCATGGATTACAGCATTTACCACACGTAATAACTAGTGGTCAAATTCAAATTTTTTAATTTTTATTTTATTTTTATGATCTTTCTAGCAACCATTGACCAAGCTCTGGCAGAACTTTCTTTTGGGACAAGGAGCTTGCAATCATGCCCACATGTCCTGTTGGGTACATTCTGAGGGTTTTATCTTCGCTTCCTACAGCATAATGCAATGGCATGCTACATTCAGGTGATACTAGATGGTCTCCTACAGCTACTTGGGTGAAAATAGGCATGTCGATTTTCTTCAAATCAATGTGACTATTGTTGACATACATCTTGTTTTGAATAAGTAAATTATCTTGATAGATGTCTTTAATCCACTGTTTGAATAATTCTCCTGGGATGGGAGGTGTGTCGCTGAGCCATTTTTCAACTCTTAAGAAACTATCAACGAATCTCTTGTTATCGATATTTTTGAAGAAATTAACATATTTTTCAATTCCTTGCTCAAAGGGTTTTAGAACTGAAAAACAATAGTACATGAATTCAGGAGGCATATTGCCTATGGTGTCTACCATCTTTTCGACATCCATGTTTTTTGCAAGATTGCTAACTACTGTGGTGTCTCTCCATCCATCAATTACCGGCGCAGTTGCAATGTAGTTCTTCACACTTTCTGGATGCAACGTTGCATATGCTGTGGCCAAAGTTGCACCTGTACAATATCCTTGTAGGGACACTTTTTCTACAGATGTTTCATTTTTGATGTATTCTACTGCGCCATCTAGATATCCATTAATGTAATCATCAAAGTCCAGATACTTGTCCATTGCAGTTGGGTTTCCCCAATCCAACATATACACATCAAATCCTTGTTCTAGTAAATTTCTCACCCAGCTTTTTTCTGGATGAATATCCAAAATGTGATATCTGTTGATCAATGCATAAGAAATCAAAAGTGGAGTTTTGTGTTGCTTCTCTGTTAATGGTCTGTAGTGTAATAATCGTGATTTGTCTATTTCTTGAACAACATCGTGTGGAGTTACTTCTAAGCTAATCTCATCAGGTGCTGCAACTAATTTTGGAGCATCTATGACGTTTTTATTGAATTTTATAATCTCCTCCATGATTTTGGGGTCTACTCTAGTTTCACTTTTCATCTTTTTTTACTTCCTTTTTCTTTTTTAACGCGATTTCTAATTTAATTACTCGTTTTTTAAGGTCATGTAGTTCTCTGTACACCTCATCTATCTCTTCTTTGCTTGGCAAATTTGCAGATTGTAAAATTACATTTGTAATATTGTTCCAATGCTTTGTAAGCTCTAGTTCTTTTGAAACTAACTTTCCATAGTTTTCTCCAAACTTCTTTGAATCAAAAAGTTCAGTAAAATCATTATCAAAAATATCAATCCATATTCTTTTGAAGGCTTCAATTTGTTCTACATCTTGTGGGACTTCTGGTGCCTTCAGGTTAACTTTCTTTTGAGCCTCATTCCAAGTTTCTGCTAACTGTTTATAGTATTCTGTAACAAATTTGTTAAAATCTAAAAGACTTTCATTCATCTCGATTATCTCTGTTGCAACTTTTTTTGAATTTGCAGCAAAACTTCTCATGGGTCCAGTTGAGGCCAATGCTTGTGGTTTGCTTGACATCAAGTGTATCAAATCAGTCCAAAACAGAGACAAATGCTTGTAATATTCAACAGTATCTTGGGGGGTTTGTGGGCTCACGAAATACTACAAGCAAAGCTCGCAATAAATAGATCGCTTGTTTAATTAGACTAATGGGCAATGAAGAAGAACTAGAAAAGATCTGTCAAAAGATTATAAAATTAGACCCCAAAATGCGGTCTGCAAGAATAATCAACAGTAGAGGACATTTGGTTGCAGGTGGAATGAAAAAGGGTCTCATGTCCCTCGAAGCTCAAAAACAAGATGAGATGATGTTTATGGAATTGGCATTACGTGTTAGAATGAGAAGGGAGTTTGATTCAGAATTTGGACAAGTTCATTTTTCAATGTCTTATCGAGATAAGGTGATTGTCATGAGTTTTCCCTTGGCAAATGATGACGTACTTCTGATATCATCAGAAAAAGATCTTGATTTTGGCAAAGTTCCATTCAAAATCCTGAAAATCATCAAGCCGCTAAAGGATGTAATGAAAACATTCTGAGAGGTTTTGAAATTTATGTGGAGATGATTTGATTAACTAAAAGCGATTCTGAATCTCAAAAAGTGACTTGGTCTGAAGTAGAAAGACTGATGAAAATTTTAGCTGAAAAAATTACTAGTTTGGATAGAGATTTTGCAAGCATCACTACTATCAGCCGTGGAGGGCTTGTTCCTGCCAGATTATTGGCTGATCATCTTGGAATGGATACCATAATTGTGGATGCTAAAAAAATATCATCTGATTCTATTTTTGTTGATGATATTTACGATTCTGGTACTACCTTTAAGAAAATAATTAATCATGTGGATAATCCCTCAAAATTCGTTTATGTGACGTTGTTTGCGCGAAGAGGAAAAAAATATCCAAAACAATTGATATTTGGAAAAAAAACCAACACTCATTCTTACATTGTTTATCCTTGGGATAAATTAGAATACAAAAGATTGAAAAAATACAGTCTATAATTTTAGAAAATTTTATTCAGTTTGAGTCATTTTTCTCAATCCTGCACATCTGTTTCTGATAGTTACTTCGGTAACTCCAGATGCAATCGAGATGTCCTTTTGAGACTTGGATTCTCCAGTACTGATACAGGCCAAATAAAGTGCAGCAGCTGCAATTCCCATTGGGTCTTTTCCTGCAACTATGCCTAACTTTTTTGCTTTTTCTAGAATGCTTATTGCTTTTCTCTTACTTTTTTCAGTTAATTTTGCAATGCTTGCTATTCTTGATACGCCTTTGACTGGGTCTACTACTGGCATTTTTAGCTCTAACTCTCTGAAAATTAATCTGTAGCATCTTGCAACATCTTTTCTTCTAATGTTGATTCCTTTTGCAATATCATCAAGGGTTCTTGGAGTTTCAGTATTTCTACATGAGGCATAGAGGCATGCTGCAACTAATCCTTGGATTGATCTTCCTCTGACCAATTTTTTTTCCATTGCTTTTCGATAAATGTAAGCTGCCTTTTCAATCACTGCATCAGTTAATGCTAATTTGTCTTTTAATTTGTCCATTTCATTTAATGCCTGACGAAGATTTCTCTCAGCTGAAGAATGTGCTTGGGTTCGACTGTCCCATGTTCTTAGCCTTTCAATTGAACTTTTCATTGCAGAAGTTAATGGCTTTCCAGTAGAGTCTTTGTTTTGTGTTCCAATTATTGTTGATAGCCCCATATCGTGCATAGTCAAAGAGGTTCCTGCACCGACACGTGTTCTGTTTGTGTCATCGTTTGCAAATGAACGCCATTCTGCACCAGTGTCTGAAATTTTATCAGTTACGACAAAGCCACACTTGCCACAAAACAACTCGCCAGTGTTTTGATCTGTTACCATTTTTTTGTCGCCACATGAAGGACACTTTGGTCCAGAAAGAACAGTACTTTTTAACATAATTAAATTGAAATCAGCATTTTGGTTATTATCATTTTTACATAGTTTCTACTGGTTAATGGTGTGTAGGTTAAGCTAATGTCCGACTAGATGACGAATTAATAAAAAAATTACAAGAAAATTTATCAAAAATTGAAATTTCTTTTATTCAAAAAAGTTCGTTTTGAATTCAAATCCATCTCATGAAAGTAAACAATATGCATATTCTGGCGACATTGAAGGATACATTATGTTGCTGGGATCTTCTATGTGTGGCAAACCTATGGAGTGTCCTAGTTCATGTGTCATTATTTGTTTTACACTTGTAACATCATACAACTGAAAACTACCATCACAACTGTAATCGCCCAAAGTAACTTCTACTACTCCTTTTCCTAAATGAGCATGGCCTAAAACCCCCTCGCCCAAGTCTCGAACCACCCATGTAATCCAAATGTTTGCGTCATGTTTGTTTTGAATTACTTCAAAATCTACTCTTGCTATTTTGTCATTAATTGTAAGTTCCTGCTTCTCCCAAAATGCAAAAGAGTCTTGTAATGTACTTACGTGATCAAGCGGCAATCCTGTTGGCTGATCATTTATGAACACTTTGTAATGGATTAGATATGCATCATCAATTACTTCATAGAGAGGATCAGGGAATTTACCTGATGCTGATTTCACTTCTTCTTCAAAATTCCACTTTATGTAATCTCTGAGAAATTTCTTTATGACATCTGCACTTGGATTTGCATATTCTATGTATCTTTTCTCATCTGAAATGTTCTTTGAAATGTTCCTCAAATATCTGTCAAACCATTCTCTTTGCTTCTCTCTGTACATTTCTTCATTGGATTTTGGAATTTCAATTTTGATTATTCCACTCTCTATCATATATTGAATTCCTGATACAAAATCATGATCATTAATCTTGTCTTCTGCCCACCATCCTGCATTATCCTTAATCCATAATGGAATTGTGCTTGCTGTCTGAGTGGATTTTGGAATTAATTGAATTTGTATAATTTCTTTTTCTAAAAGAAACTGTAATGCTTTGACAAATTCTGCGTCCTTTATCTTGTCTTCAGACCACCACTTTGCAACATGTTTTATCCATTGAGGAATACTGATTAGACTATTCTCATAGATCTCAGGTTTTTCTGTGGCAGTGTATGGGTATTTTGAAATGACACCTTCTGTGAATTCTTTATAATTTTGTATTACGCGACTTTCAGGATCTTGCTTGAGTGCCTTATCAAAATAATTTTTGGCTTCGTGGTATTCTCCCAAGTTTCCAAACCCTGCACCCATTCCAGTGAGTGCAACCACATCATTTGGCTGAAATTGTAGAACCATGAAAAACTGCCTAAGTGATTCCTCGTGAT
>JBMSGE010000009.1:0-22743 GCA_049414205.1 Nitrosopumilaceae archaeon | reverse complement strand
GAATTTTGCCATGATTGCTCTATTAATTTTTCAAATATATAAAAAGACTATGATTATCGTGATTGGAGTTTTGAATTCTAATGAATTTGATTGAAATTCAAAAATGAAAATTATGTTGATCTTTTTATACAAATTAAAGAGGTGATAGTTATTGTCAATAAACGGATTATCCAACAAACCAATCACAATTTTAAAAAATTCAACAATTTCAGATGTAATAAAAAAGCTACTAGAATCTAAATTGAGTAGATTAATTGTTGTAGAGGGGAATAAACCAGTTGGTATTATCACTGAAAAAGATGTAGGATTATTCCTCTTTTCAGAAACATCCAAACAAGGATTAGATGATATTCCTATTAGTAAAATAATGAAACCAATCTTATTTGTAGAGGAGAATTTAACACCGAAGGAATCAGCAAAATTAATGATTGAGAAAGGAGTAAGTTCCCTTACAATTGGATCTGAAGATAATGTAAAGGGGATATTTACTAAAACAGATCTTGTAAATTTCTATTTAGAAAATCCTTCGGATAAGAAAGTTGTTGATTTTATGACTCATGATTATGTGTATACTCATTCTGCTGCACCATTATTCAAAGTTGTAAAGAAAATGCTAGAAAATAAAGTCTCTAGAATTATCGTGAAAAATCAAAATGAAGAGCCAATAGGAATAATATCATTTAGAGACCTGTTTAGGATTTCAATTGAATTAGGAAGTGAGGAAGATGATTCAGGATTTACTGTTTCCGATCAAATTAGAAAGGGATTTTTGTCCGAAGAAGGATTTGGAAATATTTCTCTAGCTAGAGAAGTTATGACTAAGGGTATTGTTTCAATAAAATTTAATGAAAATTTATCAAATGCATGTCAACTAATTCTTGAAAATAATGTTAGTGGTTTGGTAGTACTTGATGGAAATGGCTCAATTGCAGGAATTATCAGTAAAACAGACATCACAAGAGCAATTGTAGACTGAAAAGTTTTAGAGAATTTATTAAAAGAATGAAAATTTGTAAAATATAATCATGAATTGGCATTTTGATGATTTTATTTACGGTTCTATTGATGGAGCTGTTACTACTTTTGCAATAGTTGCAGGTGTAGTAGGAGCTTCTTTGTCACCTGGAATAATTTTGATTTTAGGATTTGCAAACTTGTTTGCAGATGGATTTTCCATGGCCGCTGCAAACTATCAAGCCTCAAAAGCACGAAATGAGTATATTGAAATGAAAAGAAAGCAAGAAGAGTGGGAAATAGATAATCTCGAAGAGCAAGAAAAAGATGAGATTAGAGATATCTATAGTAAAAAAGGATTCAAAGATGAACTATTAGAAGAGATAGTCAGAATAATTACTTCTAGACGAAAAGTTTGGGTGGATACAATGATGAAAGAAGAATTAGGACTGATAGAAGATGAAAAAAAGCCACTTGATAGTTCATTTAGCACTTTCGTAGGCTTTAATTTGATTGGATTAATTCCTCTAATTCCTTTTATGGTATTTATGGCAATGGGAATTGATCCTAATTCTGATGCATTTTTTTATTCAACAGTTTTTGTGGTATGTGCATTTTTCATAGTTGGTATAGTAAAAGGTAAGATTGTTAAAAAATCCAAAATTAGATCTGGAGTCTACACTCTGATTATTGGCGGTATTGCAGCAATGGTTGCCTATTTGATAGGATATGGATTGCATTTTTTGGTTTAAATTTAGATGGATTCGATATTGTTTCTAATTGTTTGAGCAGATAGATCAAGTGATTTTTTTTCAGATTCATCAACATCTGTCTGATGAATTTTTGAAACTCCTTTAGAACCAATAGTTGTAAGAACTCCCATACAAACATTTTTTTGATCGTATTCTCCATCTAGTAAAATTGAAGTTGGACTTAACAAGGGTTGATTGTTTAAGATTGAGTATATAGCATCAAACGTACTTTTTGAAATTCCAAATTGCGATCTACTCTTAAAATTTCTTAATGATTTCCAATAGTCACGAATTTCTTTTGTAATTTCTTCTTTTTGCGAAGAATTGATGATATCTAGAACATTTTTTCCTTCTATTTTTGTATTTGAGAAAATTGGGACCATAGAATCTCCATGTTCTCCTAAAACAAATGCATCAGATATTTGAGATTGGTTAACTCCGATTTTTTTTGAGAGTAAATACCTGAATCGACTAGAGTCTAATGCTGAAGCAATACCTATGACACGTTCTCTTGAAAATCCAGTTTCTTTAATGAAAAAATAAGTTAGTACATCAACAGGATTTGAAATTATTAAAACAGTTGGTGATTTGCAATTTATTTTGATTTCATTAGCAATATCTTTAATCATTTTTACCTGAGCATCTACCATCTCATTTCTATTTTTTAAATAAACTCCAGTACTTGCAGTTATTACAATGATTTCTGAATTACTAATTTCTGAATAATCATCAGTTCCTTTTATTGTAATATCAGAGTTTTTTGGTATTGCATTTGAGATATCTAATGCTTCACCTAGTGCTTTACTCTTTGTACGATTTAGCAGAATAATATCATCTAATGCATTTGCTGCACATAGAAAAGCAATTGAAGAACCAACCAAACCACTTCCTATAATTGAGATCAGCTAAATCTCATCTCATTTATTTTATTAGCAGAACTGGAGTTGTGGTTCTTTGAATAACACCATTAGCTACACTTCCAAGAATTAATTTGTCTAGACCTGTTCTACCATGAGAGCTCATTACAATCAGATCCATTTTTCTAGATTTTGCAAATGTTGTGATATCCTTGACTACGGAAGTTGATTTTAAAATTTGTAGCTTTATTTTTACTCCGGCTTTGTTAGCTGATTCTTCAAGTTTTTCCATATATTTTTTGGCTACCTTAGTTTGTTGTTTTAATAGTGCAGTATCTGCTCTAGCATCATAAAATTTGTGGTGCCAAGCATCCCCTTCTACACAAGTTATGAGAGTGATTTTCGAATCATATTTTTGTGCAATGTCTAGTGCTACCTTGAAGGCTTGATTTGAAGTACTAGACAGATCAAAGGGCACTAAGATATTTTTGAATAACATTATGAGAATTGATAGTAAAGTCCAATTTAAAGCTCATAGAGGATTTCTAGGCATAAAATAGGGCGTGTATTGCACTGCATTGCAAAGTATACTGATCTATTAAATCTAAATTTCACCTAAAAATAGCATGCAAGCGTTAATTTCAGGAAGAAAAATTGAAGATGACTCAAGAAAAGATGCTATTCTTGAGGTAATGTCTGACAAATATTGCCGTGCAATTTTGGAAATAGCTATGGCAAAACCAAAATCCGCTATGGAGATAAGTGCTGAGACGAAAATTCCAATCAGTACTGTATACCGAAGATTACAAACTCTCCATGATAACAAACTATTAGGAATATCAGGTTCCATCAGCGATGATGGGAAAAAATACTTCCTCTACAAAAGCAAGATAAAAGCTATTGCTACATCCTTTAATGGCAGCAATGTAGAGATTGAAGTAGTACCAAATATCTCCTAAAATCTTTATCCCTTTTACTTTTAATGAAACCAATTTTGATAATCAATGATCATTTTTAAATCAAAAATTCCGTCATAAAATTATGGAAAAATTTTATTCTTCTTCTGTGATTACTGCTAATCCAGGATCTTCAATTTTTGAAGTATTGCAAAAAATGCAATCTCATTTAATAAAAAGAATAGTAATTTCTGAAGATGCAAAACCTTTAGGAATTATTACTGAGCGAGATATTAACAGATTTCTAGAAGATGATAAAACATCAAGAGCTATTAATGAAATTTCTATTGACCATGTAATGGAGAAGAATATTGTATTAATTACTGATGAACTTGAAGATGATTTTTATCAATGTGCTTCTAAGATGAATAATTTAAAAATTGGTTCGGTAATTATCATTAATAAAGATGGAAAGTTATCAGGTATTGTTACTCGAACAGATTTAGTAAAAGCTTATGCAAGTATTTTTGGTGAAAAATATTCTGTTAAAGAATTTATGAGTACCAAAATTGTAACCTGTAGAAAATCAGATTCTCTTAAATATGCATTAGATTTAATGAATCAAAATTGTGTTTCAAGATTAGTTGTAACAGATGAAAATGGTACTGCTGTTGGTTTGATCTCAAGTAATACCTTACTTACACATAGCGATTATTTTACAAAAGGAAATACTCGTTCTCGAGATTATCTTCTCCCGTTAAACAAAGATTTAGTTGTGAATGACTTAGTTGAAGAAAATCTTGTAACTGTCAATGATGATGAAGATTTGGCAAATGCAGCTAGTATCATGATTAAGAAAAAAATAAGTGGAATACCAGTTCTGGATTCAAATCAGAAGCTTGTGGGTCTGGTTAGCAAGAGTGATGTTGTAAAGGCTTTTTCAGATGTAGTACCACATGAGAAACTAAAAATGAAATATAAAGAAATGTATTAAATTCCTAGATTTTAAGGATAATTTTCATGATAAAGTTAATTTATTGAGAAATTTTTAGATTTGATTCTCAATATTGAAATTTATGAATCCTTATTAAATAAATAAAAAACAATGATCATCCATGATGGGGCAACAGAAATTATTAGTTCTAGGTTTGTGTGGTGTTTTACTATTCACTTCTGCAATTTTATACCAGAATGCTTCTGCTGAAAGTCTTCCCCAATGGATAAAAAATACTGCTTTGTGGTATGGTCAAGGATCGATTTCAGAAACGGAATTTCTTAATGCCATTAAATTTCTAATAGATAACGATCTGATAGAAGTAGAGGAACAGAAAAATGATCAAATCGTTTCAGAAAATCTTAACGCTAGGGTAACGATTCCAAATGGAAATTACGACATTGCAAACACCGGATTTTACATTCCCTTGAATCTTGAAGTGACCGTTGGGACTACAGTAGGATGGGTAAATGATGATTCTGTACCTCATACCATACAAAGTCAAGATCCTCAGGGAAATATTATTGGACTTTTTAATAGTGCACCTCTAATGACAGGTGATGTATTTGAGTATACCTTTGAAGAATCTGGTGTTTATAATTATTTTTGTTCTCTTCATCCATGGAGAGTTGGCATAGTAACAGTACGATAAAAAATATTAAAATTTTCTTTGTATCGTGAATGTTCCTCTTTTGATTTGAAACAAAATTCTAATTAAGAAAAATAACCAAACTAACATTAAGAAAAAATAAAGAAAATCTCTATCTGGAATATCAGATATTGGTTCAGTAGGTTGTTTTATCTCTTCAATTGGTTCTTCAGGAGGATCAAAGGGAGGAACAAAGAATATTCCCATAAGAATTGGAATAATTATAACAATTACTAGTTGAAATGCCATGTAAAATAATTCAGATTTGATAATTTAGATGTATGTTAAATTTGTGTAATTCTATAAGTTAAGCATTGACAGTTCTAACAGAATCAATAAAAATTCAATCCGAAGGAGAAAATGATATGATTGATTTAACTGAGAAAATATCTGATTCAGTAACAGAATCAGGTATTTCCAATGGTAGTGCCATTATTTTTGTATCAGGATCTACAGGGTCAGTTACTACCATTGAATTCGAGCCTGGATTAATTCAGGATTTTCCTGAAATGCTCAATAGAATAGCCCCAAAGAATTTGGATTATGGTCATGAGCGGATGTGGCATGATGGAAATGGTCATTCTCATGTAAAAGCCTCCTTGCTAGGACCTTCCCTTACTATTCCCTTCATAGATGGCCAATTATGCCTAGGAACATGGCAACAAATTGTGTTTGTAGAGCTAGATACGCGGGAAAGAACAAGAAATTTAGTTTTGCAAATAATAGGAGAATAAATGAGCTCTCTTAGTCGGCATATAGGGTTATTCCATCTTACGATGTATGGTGTAGGATTAATTCTTGGAGCTGGAATTTATGTTCTAATAGGTGAAGCTGCAGGTTTTGCAGGAAATGCATTATGGATTTCTTTTATTTTGGGAGCAATTGTTGCGACTTTTGCTGGACTTAGTTACTCCGAATTAACTGCGTTATTTCCAAGGGCTGCTGCAGAATATGTATTTGTCAAAGAGGGATTTCGTAGTAATTTCATTGGATTTCTTGTTGGCTGGTTAACAATTCTTACATCAATAATAGTAGCCGCAACGGTAGCTTTAGGTTTTGGAGGTTATGTAAAGGAATTAACAGATATTCCAATTATAATTTCAGCACTAATAATTTTGGGAATTTTGTCGTTTGTAAATTTTATTGGAATAAAAGAATCTGCGTGGGCCAATACAATTTTTGCAATTGTAACCATTAGTGGTTTGGCAATCATTATTGTGGTTGGTTTTTCATTTCCAGTAGAATCTGAAATAGATTATTTTGAAAATCCATTTGGAGTAAGTGGAATTGTTTTGGCTTTTGTTTTAGTATTTTTTGCATTCATTGGGTTTGAAGATATTGCAAATGTTGCTGAGGAAGTGAAAAGACCACAAAGAACAATGCCAAAGGGAATAATGCTTTCAGTTTTAATTACAACAATAATTTACATTCTTGTTTCACTAGCCTCTATTCGAATAGTTGGTTGGGAACAGCTGGCAGAATCTTCTGCTCCTCTTGCATTTGTAGCCGAACAAAGATTAGGTCAACAAGGTCATTTCATTTTATCAATTATAGCCTTGTTTGCTACAGCCAGTACTATTTTGATTACACTTGTGGCTGGTGCTAGAATTTTTTATGGAATGGCAAGAGATGGATCTTTACCATCAAAACTAGGGTTGATTCACAAGAAGACAAAAACTCCATGGATTGCTGTTATTCTTATTTTGGTTACCGCTATTGGGTTTTCTTTTATTGGAGATATCGTGATAGTTGCAAATATTGTTGTTTTTGCAGTAGTTGTAACTTTTGCTATGATTAATTTAGCTGTGATTTTATTGCGATATGTCAAGCCAGATCAAGAAAGACCCTACAGAGTTCCTGTTAACATTGGTAAATTTCCTGTTTTACCATTATTTGGTTTAGGTGCTACAATATACATGGCAACACAGTTTGAGATTGAAATTGTTCTGGTAGGCTTAGGAATTATTGCTTCGGGAGCCATTTTTTATTTTATTTATAACAAAAGAAAGTAATTATTTTTTGGATCTTGCTAAGGATATTCCTGCTACTATAATTGCAATAATGCCCAGACCAATTCCGGCATAGCTCATTTCATTTCCAGTATCGGATTGTTCAAGTTTGGATACAGTTTCTTTCAAATCATTTACTTCTCCTACTACTGCTGTATGTCCATCAATTAGTTGATTGAGAGTTAGGTCTGATGATTCGGGAAATTCTATGTATGCTCTTTCATCGACTTTTGGAGGATGCATTGATAGGCTAACTGTAGTATTACCAATGTTTCCAAGTACATTTGCTTGATAAAATCCTGCAACAGTTGGATTTACAAATGCATAATATTTTCCAGGAATGTTATGATCTGGAGATAAAGGAAGGGTGATTTTTTCGTCTTTTAGAACCAGTTGCATCTTCAAAAATTTATGTAGTCCAGCAATTCCGTTTTTGAATTCTTGTTCTTCTAACGACAATTCAGGCTCTAGAGGACTTACGAATAGTTCTATTCCGTTGGTTTCGCCAGATACCACAGGCTCATTCATCCATCCTATTTCTAATCTATAGTCACCAGCGGAATCCACCGTATGAGCAAAAGCTATACCAAAAAATCCTGGAATTATCAATAGTAATACTAGAAGGGGATATTTCAACAATAAAAAGATCAATCTTCATGTTAAAAATGTTATAGAAGTTTCTTTGGTATGAAATTCAATTTTGAAATTTGATGTTTGTACCAGCTGATCTTAAGAATCTGCATACATTGATACTTCCCATGCAGTTGGGGTTTGAGCAAAGGCAGTATATTCTTGATATTTTAAGTCACAATATTTGTCAAGGAAATCTTTTGTAAAAACTTCTTCTAAGAATTTTTGATCACTTTTGAGAGAATCAAGTGCACCCTTTAATGAAACAGGGAGTGAACCTATTTTGTATTCTCGTTTCTTTTCTGTACTCAATTTGTAAACATTTTCTTCAACAGGATCCCCAGGATCAATTTTATTTTTAATTCCATCCAATCCAGCTAATAATAGAGCTGCTTCAAGAAGGTAAATGTTAGCTGTAGGATCAGGAACACGATATTCTATTCTTTTACTTTTTTCTTGATTCCTATAATACATTGGAACTCTAATTGCTGCAGAACGATTACCCATTCCCCAACAAACATTTACTGGTGCTTCAAATCCAGGTACTAATCTCTTATACGAATTAGTAGTGGGGTTTGTAATTGCGCAAAGTGCAGAAGCATGTTCTAAAATTCCTCCAACATAGTATCTTCCAATTTGACTCATTTGTGCAACATCATCAGAGGGATCAAACATCACATTGACTTTATCATCCCATAAACTTTGATGAGTGTGCATTGCTGACGCGTTATCTCCAAAAATTGGTTTTGGCATAAATGTAGCTACTTTGTTTTTTCTTTTGGCTTTGACTTTTACAATATTTTTCACTGCAACAACATTATCTGCCATAGCAATCATTTCATCATAAACTAGGTTTATCTCACATTGACCTGAAGTAGCAACTTCATGGTGTTCTGCTTCTATTTTTATTCCAAAGTGATTGTAAAGATCATCGCATATGTCTTTTCTAAAAGTTTCAAGAGTGTCTTTTGGTTGTGATGGATAATAGCCTTCTTTGATATCAATTGCTGTGCTAACATTTCCCTTTGCCCAAGGGGATTCTTTTGATTCAATTGAATATCCAGAACCACCATAGGAATGTGTAGCGGCATATGGTGATGGGTAAACATTAATGGTATCAAATACAAAAAATTCAATTTCTGGTCCCCAATTGGTATGAGTTACACCAAAATTCTTTAACTGCTCAGAAGCCTTAAAGGCAATTCCTCGTGAATCTCTGTTGTATCTAGTTTCTTCAACAGTATTTCCCTCATAAAGATCACAAAATAAAATTGCATTTTTCCTATTTCCTTGATCATAATCACTGGGTAAAATTCTAAAAGATTTAGGATCAGGCTTTAAAATCATATCAGAATTATTTACAGATTTAAAACCAAGTATTGAGCTTGCATCTAATTTTTCTAAACCATTTTCAAAACTACTTTTATCTATTGCATAACTTGGCATTCCAAGTCGATGTAATTCTCCAAAAATATCAACAAACCAAAAATTTAGGAATGTAATGTTTTCATCTTGTATAGTTTGTAATACTTGGTCTGTATTCAACTAATTTTTTAGAAAACCAGTTTACTAATGTTAGTTAGTAAGATTGTTTTAGCTATCTTGTAAAGAGTAAAAAAATCTAATGAGACATTTTTACGCCATATTTTTGCTCTAATTCATCTTCAAAGAAGAATTTTTCTCCAAATGCTGGTTTCAAATCATCTAGCCAAATGGCATTCTCATCATATTTGGCAAAAAATGGTCTTGAAACCCAATCTTCATTTCTTCCTTGTAAGAAACGCAAGGAAAACACCTTTTCTCCGTTTATTTCAACAACTCCATCTACCTGAACTTTACCTGGAGTAGCTGACATGCTTGGACCTCTTACTGTTCTTCCTAGACCGCTGACCTTTTTGTAGGCATTTCGGAAAATTTCTTGAGCTTTTGCCAGTGAAACACCAAAGTAATGCTGAGCCCCTGTATCCCTTACAACAAACATGTAGTATGGAATACAGCCTAATTGAACTTGTTTTGTCCACATTTTTGCCCACATATCAGCATCATCATTGATGTGAGCTAATAGGGGTGATTGAGTTCTAATTTCAGCACCAGTTGCTCTAACTTGTTGTATTGCTCTTTTTACTGAAGGGGTCGATAATTCATTTAAGTGGTTAAAATGTGCCATAAAGGCCAAATGTAGACCATTTTTTGTGACTTTTTTAAACACATCCAACATTAGTTCAGAATCGTCATCTGTTAGGAATTTGTATGGCCAATAGGATAATGACTTGGTACCAATTCTTATTGTTTTTAGATTTGGAAGTTTTGCATCAACCAAAGTTTCAATATATTTAGAAAACATCTTAGCTTTCATAATCATTGGATCTCCACCAGTAAATAGAACATCAGTTATTTCTGGGTGCTCAGTTAGGTACTGAACTAATTGTTCTCCTTCTTTCATAGCAAATTTCATTTCATCCATTCCAACAAATTGAGGCCATCTAAAACAAAAACTGCAATATGCATGACATGTTTGGCTTTGGCTTGGGAAGAACAAACATGTTTCGTTGTATTTGTGTTGCATGCCATACAGTTTTGTTCCATCCTTAAGGGTTGGAACATTTAGTTCCATTTGACCTGCTGGGTGTGGGTTTAATTGTAAACGAATTTCATTTGCAACATTTGCAATTTCCTTTTTATCAGATGTGTTTTTTAGAGTGTTTGACATTTTTTCAAAATGTTCTGGTTTAAGCATTCCCTTCTGCGGAAATGTTAGAACATACATTGGATCCTTCGGAATATTATTCCAATCAATTAATTGCTCAATTACATAATTATTTGCTTTAAATGGTAATACATTTCCTACAACCTCCATTTCAAATTTTTTTTCCTCTGAAAGTTTTTGTATTTGGGGGATTTCACGAAAATTTGCCAGGGTGTAAGATTTTAGTGAGGGTGATTCATCCCAGACTGTCTCTTGATAGGTCATTTAGTATAATAGTTGACTACCATTGTTAAAGGTTACAGAATTTTTAGGCACAAAAATCGTAAAATTATAAAAATTTTTGATTACCATTTCAACAAGATATGATAATGTGGGTTAACCTTTGTATTCAAGAGACTTTGATTTAGAATAAGATAGAAAATGGCTGAAGAAGATTTATCACAAATTTCTGTGGGTGAGTTTGAGAATGTATCTCAATTGTTAGTTTCATCAGAATCTTTACAATTTGCCTTTATTTTGATGGTAGCAGGCATCATTGGAATAGTACTAGGGTATGGAAAATTTTCTGGGTGGGTAAAATCTCAAAAAATTTACTATGCTAGACCTCATTTAGCCAGATTCATACGCCGGGCTATTTTGCCAGTTTTCGCAATAGCCCTTATCACATCAACCAATGCGTATATGCAGACTTCGGGTGTTTTTGAACAAGATGTAGGAGGCGATGGAGACTTATCTGCTGAGGCCACCTTTGCAAAAATTCTCAACACTTTCAATATTTTGGTAATTGGCTATACAGTATCTCATTTAATCCCAATAGCTCTTACTAAACGCGAAAAATCAACACTTGAAAAGGAAGATTTTGATGCTTGGTTTGATCAGAGGGGATTCTCTGATGATGATGGAGATTTATTCCACAAATTATACAAATGGGTTCCCCCAAAAATGGGACCAGAAGAAATACCTGAAGAGGAATTTAACAAACACCTTCAATCCAAAGAAGGCTTAGAATATCTTGAACAGTTCCGAACAACTAAAGGAAATCCAATTGGCGGTTATGAAAAATTAATTAAAGAACCATTTGAAGAATGGAAAAAATCAGAACGAGCAAAATACGAAAAGTATTACAAAAATTGTATCACAGGAAATAATCAGTCTGGAAGAAAATTAAAACCAGGTACAAAACCAGATGAAATTTTTCCTATAGATATTTGGCGAGAAGAAAAAAGACTTCATGGTTTTGAGCCATTAATTCCTAGCTCAAGACCTCCTGGTTATGCAAGAAAAAAACGAGAGGGTATCCCAAAATCGGCCAAGCAAATTTTACCTGTAGGGATTTTTGTTGCCACAATTCTTGGTGTAGTTGCTTGGTGGGGAGTAGATCTAATTGTTTTGGCAACAGCCACAGGCGGATTTTCAATTGGTTTAGGATTAGCAATGCAGGAAACGATGCAGAATTATTTTGCATATTTGATAATCAGAAAAGACAAGATTTTCCAAGAAGGGGACAGAGTGGCACTTGATACGGGATATAATGGATATGTGCACAAAATCACGCCTAGAGTAACATATGTTCGTGATGCCTTACATGAATCACTTGCAGTTATTCCAACAAGATCATTAGTCAACTCTCAAATTGTAAACTATACTAAAGAAAACAAACTGGTTCCAGCTACTGTAAAAGTTGGTGTTTCATATCTAAATAATCCTCAACAGGTAGCTTCAATCTTAGTCAAAGTTGGAAAACGAGGTATGAAGGAAATTGTTGATGCAAAGGGACGACATCTTGTTAGACAAAATAGATGTCCCTACTTGGATAAGAATAGACCAAGTTGTGGTTGTGACAAGGATCTCCATGTAGATATCACTCAGCCTGTTGTCAGATTTACAGATTTCAATGACTCCTCATTGGATTTTTCAATGTGGGTGTATGTACGTGATTATGGTGCTCAATTCAAAACTAAAACAGATCTAAGAATGATCATGTATGAAGAATTCAAACGATATGACATTAGAATTCCATGGCCTATTAGAACAATTTACCAAGGTGATGAAAAGCGAGAAAATGAAGAAATTGGACAAAAAGATGCCGATAGAAATCAGGTCATTGACAAATATGGACTTGGAGATATTGGTCGTGGTGAAGGCGAGGACTAGTTCTCTTTTCTCAAAACTTAAGAATCCCATTACTACACGATCACTTGTTGATTAGTGTAATTGCAGGAAGTTCTTCAGAAGACATAGCAAAGAAGCTAGCAAAGAAGCTTAAAGGCAATTTGGTAAAAACTGAAGTTAAAGTATTCCCAGATGGCGAGAATAAGATTACACTAAAAGGAAAATTCTCTAAAGGAAAAATAATTGTAGTACAATCTATTTATCCTCCAGTTGATTCTAATCTTTTTCAAGCATTATCTCTTATTTCAAAAGCAAAAGAATATTCTTCTGAGGTACTAGTTGTTGCACCATATTTGGGATATGCCAGACAAGATAGGGAATTCTTGCCTGGAGAGATAGTCAGCATGAAGGTCCTTGGGAATTTATTCAAAGGCGCAGGAGCCTCAAAAATAATAGTGGTTGATATTCACAGTAAAATTGGATTAAAACACTTTAAAATAAAATCTCAAAACATAACGGCGATTCCAGATCTGGTAGGATATTTTAAAAAATTAAATTTAAAAAATCCACTTGTTATTTCTCCAGATCAGGGCGGTAAACAAAGGGCAAAAGAATTTGCTGATGAATACAAATCAGATTTCATAGCCTTAAAAAAACAAAGAGATCGTAAAACCGGTAAAGTACAAATTAAAAATGATAATTTAGAAGAAGTAAACGGTAGAGATCTAATTTTAGTTGATGATATGATTAGTACTGGCGGTAGCATTGTAAAGGCAACAGAGTTTCTTAAGAAACAAAAATGTAAACGTGTTTTTGTTGCATGTACACATGCTCTTTTGATAAATAATGCTGAAAAGAAAATCAGAAAAGCTGGAGTAACAAAAATTATTAGTGCAAATACAATTCCTGGTAAAACTTCATTAGTTGATGTTTCAAATACAATTGCAAAGGCAATAAAATAATGCCTGAAAGTTTTTTTATATTATCCAAAGATAATTTAGAAATAGCAAAAGACGAGGTTATAGCGATTGCTAAAACATATGATAGATTTTCCAAATCAAAGTCCTTTTCAAATCTAGTAATAATTCAGTCTGCTACAAGTTGGGAAAAAATTGCAAATCGTGCAACTTTTGTTAAATTATCAGGTCAAATTTTACGAAAAATGTCCGGACTTTTTTTGGGTGAAGATAATTATGAAGTTTTGAAGAATGCTAAAACATTTGCTTGTAGAATTGTGAATTTATCCTCAAAGCAATTTGATATTCAAGGATTAGAAAGTTCTATGGGAGACATGATATCAAAACTTTCTTCAGCTGAAGTTGATCTAAAAAATCCTGAGATTATCATTTATTTGATTTTTACAAACCAACAAAACTTTTTTGGATTTTCAAAACCCTTCAAAAGTCCAAAAAGGCCCAAAAAAATCCGGAAACACCCACATGAGTTGGATTGGAAGTTGGCAAGGGCAATGATCAATTTAATTGGATTAAAAGAGGGTGAAACGGTTTGTGATCCATTTTGTGGTACCGGAACAACACTTCTTGAGGCAGAATCCATGGGAATTAAGGCGATAGGAGTAGATTTTGACGAAAAAATGTATCAGATTACTAAGGAAAATTTAGAGGCCAACGGATTCAAATCAAAAATCATCAAAGGGGATTTTAGCCATTTTACATCTATTGAAGATAAATTCGACGGAATTGTGACAGACTTACCTTATGGCACAGCCTCAAAGGTATCAGAGAACCCTCAAGAATTAATAAAAAAATTTGTTGAAATGTTGCCAAGGCGAAAAAAAATTGCCATAATGTGCAAAAAAGGATTTGAAAAGAAATTGAAGATGAATCCTTCAAAAACTTATGATATCTATAGGCATAAAAGCTTGACAAGGACAATTCTGATAAAATGAAACTTGTGTTTTTAGGAACTTCAGCGGCTCAGCCAACTGAGTATCGTGGGTTGTCTTGTATTTGTCTTGAACGGGAAGGAGAAATACTAATGTTTGATGCGGGAGAAGCTGCACAAATCTCTTATCTCAAATCTGGATTGGGATGGAATAAAAAAATGAAAATTTTTGTTACTCATCTTCATGGCGATCATTGTGTTGGAATTTTAGGTCTCCTTCAGACAATGAATATGCAACATAGGACAGAAGCTCTAGAAATTTATGGTCCAAAAGGAATTGATGATTTTATTTCAGCAAATATCAAAGTGTTAAACTTTGGATTATCGTTCCCTATAATGATCTCAATTGTTTCCGAAGGAAAAATTTTTGATTCAAAATTTTATTCAGTTTCAGCTTGTAAAGCTAGTCATTCCATAACTGCCTTTTCATATCGATTTGAAGAAAAAGACAAGCCAGGAAGATTCAATCTTGAAAAGGCAAAAGCATTAGGAATTCCTGAAGGCTACTTATGGAACAAATTACAAAATGGGGATCCAATTGAAATTGATGGAAAAATAGTTACATCTGATCAGGTACTAGGTGAGAAAAGATCGGGGAAAAAAATCGGAATATCAGGAGACACAGTGCCAACAGAAGAACTGGAGAAATTTTTTGAAGGTTGTGATTATCTAGTGTTTGATTCTACATTCCTAGATGAAATTAAAGAGAAAGCCATTGAAACGCATCATTCTACTGCAAAACAGGCAGCAACATTGGGGAAAAAGGCTAATGTGAAAAATCTGATCCTTACCCATTTTTCTGCAAGATATAAAGATGAAAAACAACATCTTGAAGAGGCACAAAAGATCCATGATTCTGTAATTACTGCCAGGGATCTTTTGGAAGTTGAAATCAAGTAAAATGAATGAGCAAATTGAAAATCAAGTAAAATCTGCAAAAAAAGTGGTTTTTGTTACTGGTGCTGGAATATCACAAGAAAGTGGTATTCCTACCTTTAGAGGAAAGGAAGGCCTTTGGCGTAACTATGACGCAATGAAATTAGCTACTATTGATGCATTTTATGATAATCCAAAACTTGTTTGGGAGTGGTATAATGAAAGAAGGCAAAATATTTTCAATTCAGAGCCTAACTTAGGACACAAAGCTATTGCAGAATTGGAAAATTTTGTTGAAGTATCTGTTCTTACACAAAATATTGATGGTCTCCATCAAAAAGCTGGAAGCTCTAATGTTTTAGAATTACATGGTAGTATTGTAAAAATAAAATGTACAGTTTGTAGTTTTAAGGATGAAACTTTGGATGAATTTTCTGACTTGCCTCCTTTGTGTAAATGTGGAAATACTCTTAGACCAGATGTAGTTTGGTTTGGAGAAGGTTTGCCTCAAGACGTATGGCAAGAAGCCATAATTCAAGCATCTGACTGTGATGTAATGGTTATTGCTGGAACATCACTGGTGGTGTCTCCTGCAAACACATTACCAATTTATGCCAAACAAAATAATGCTATATTAATAGAAATAAATCCCGATGAAACAATAATGTCATCAGATATGGATTTGTCAATCAGATCTACGTCCGCTATTGCATTACCAGAATTACTTTCAATTTTCAAAAAATAATAATTAAATTATAATTATTTATTTGAATTTGATGTCAATATTTTTTCAGTGAGGTTTTCTTCGATATATTCAGTTGAATCTTGATGAATTTCAGAAATTTTATTTTCTGCTTTTTTTACAGATGATTCAATTTTTTCCTCAGCACTCTGAATAGTTTGATGACCAAAATCTGTTAGTTTTTCTTCGGCTTTGTATACAGATGACTCTATTTTTTCTTCGGCTTTGTTGATGGATTTAGAAGTCAAAGAGCTAACGTCTGATTTTAAAGAATTAACTCCATCTGTACTTGCGTTAGGAAAAGTTTCTTGTATTTGAGATGAGAAAATTATTCCTCCAACAATTAAAATCGAGCCCAAGACAGCAATTTTTAGTAACATCTTTTATTTTTCAAAAAATTATTTTTTAGACTCGAGATTAAAAAAATATCAAACTGTTATCGAATTTAGTTAGCTTGTTTTCATTCATCAAACACTAGCCATTCAATAATTCGGTCAATATCAAAAGATGTTAAAATTACTTTTAGTGGTCCAAGAGGAGATTCATCTGATTCTTCACAGATGGCAATTTTTTCAGCAAATGCAGCTTGCTTATTTAGATAAAACCAGGTGGAATTTTTTTCTAAATTTTTTTCTAATGTTCTTTTATAGATTCTTTGATTCTGCATAGAATGTATAGCTTCTCGAATTTTTTCTAAAACATTCAAATTTTCAGAATATCCATAAATTGAAAATTTTTCATTGTCAATTTTGCATTCAGGTAAAATGTTTAAGATGGAGGATTCGATTTTTTTGGGATCTTCAGAAGGATTAATAGAACAAAAAACTTCAATTTTACATTTCAGGGATGGGATATTCATTTGAGCCATTCTTCAATTTTTTTAAAAGATAATTCAATTAATTCTTCTTTGGTTAGATCATTATTTGAAATTGCATCATCAGACAGAGCAATTGGATTACTGATTCCAACTCCTAATTCACGGTCATCTCTTTCTTCAAAATTTTTCTTTGTTTTAGGATCATCTGATCTTCCTCTTTGTTGAAGAAATTCATATCGAGTGTTTGTTGAAGCATGGATAGCCAAAAGCTTTACAGTTCCATATTTTCTTAAAACTTCAATTTCAGATGATGATCTTATTCCATCAATAATTATTACTTGCGAATCAGAATTTTCTATTTGAGGTTTAACTAATTCTGCAACAGCACCTGGTCCGTTTTTTTCCCGAAGTTCAAGCATCAATTTTCCCAAGTTGGGACCCGTGGGTTCAAGGTTCCTATTCTTTGCCTCGTTTCTAACAGCATTTCCCATATTGATTACTTCATAACCTTTGGATTTTAGACCCTCTGCAATGGTGGATTTGCCCGCACCAGGCATACCAGTTAGACATACAATTAGTTTGGTCAATATTTATTAAAAAAATTGGCTGGTCTATGAAGCTACCGGAAATTATTATAAAGATAATTCGAAGAGTGGTGTGATGCGAACTTTTGTAGCTGTTGAAATTTCTAATGGGAATGTTATAGATTCGATCAGGGATTTTCAATCAAAAATTTCATTTCAAGCAAAACCAGTTGCGCTTCAAAATTTACACTTTACTCTACAGTTTCTAGGTGAAATTTCAGAAGAGAATTGTGAAAAAATAAAACAAAATCTAAAAACAATTGAATTTCAGTCTTTTAAAATAAATTTTAAGGGAGTTGGGGCCTTTCCAAATATGAGATCCCCTAGAGTTGTCTGGATTGGAGTAGATGATGTAGGTGCTAAAAAGTTAGAAAAATTAGCAAATGAAGTTAAAAATGCTCTAAAACCATTAGAATTTTCTCCTGATAAACCATTCAAGTCTCATATTACAATATTTAGAATTAAGAACAAAATTGGTAACATTACTAAAGATTTAGAAAATTTTAAGACTTGTGATTTTGGGAATCAAATAGTATCTAATTTTAAACTAAAACAAAGTGTACTTACTCCAAAAGGCCCAGTTTATTCTGATTTAGAGGAGATAATAGCCAAATGAAGAAAATCATTTCTGAAATTAAAAAAACTGTTATTCCCAGTAAATCTTTCCAGAAATTAAAAACTCAGACTGCTAAACTAGCCTTCAAACTGGTTGAAGATGAAATTAAAAAATACCCAGAGGTAATTGGTTTGGAGTTTGGAGGATCATTTGCTAAGGGTACATGGCTTGCAAAGAATGCTGATGTAGATATTTTTATCAAATTCAAAAATAACACATCAGAAACTAAATTTGAAGAAATTTCAAAAACAATAGGATTTGCTTCTATGAAGAAATATTCCCCATATGTTAGATACTCAGAACACCCCTATGTTGAGGCTAAAATCAAGAATACAAAGATCAATGTAGTTCCATGTTATGAGGTAAAGTTAGGAGAATGGAAGAGTTCTGCAGATAGATCTCCGTTTCATACTACCTACATGAAAAAGGCACTCACATCTAAAATGAGAGACGAGGTTAGATTACTCAAAACTTTTCTTCAAGCTACTGGAATTTATGGAGCAGAAATAGCAAAGCAAGGATTTAGTGGTTATGTCTCAGAAGTTTTGATTTTAAATTCTGGTAGTTTTGAAAATACAGTAAAATCGTTTGCAAAAGTACAAGAAAATCAAGTAATAGGAAAAACTTCACAAGAATTTGAGACGCCAATTGTAATTATTGATCCTATTGACAGTAATAGAAATTTAGCAGCTGCAATATCTGAGGAAAATATTGGGAAATTCATCTTGAATTGTAGAACATTTCAATTAAACCCATCTAAGAAATTTTTTAGTCCTAAAAAAATTAAAAAATCTAAGATAAATTTAGAAAATATTTTAATTGTTAAATTTGATTTTAAAGTTCGCAGTCCAGATATAATATGGGGTCAGATTAAACGAGCCACCAAATCATTAAAAACTCAATTAGAAATGGGAGGATTCAAGGTATTACGAAGCACCTCGTACAATGATGAACACAAAGAGGCATATCTAATATTCTTGTTAGAATCACCCATAATCCCTAAAAAATATTCAAAGATTGGACCAGAATTTTTTAGAGAAAAAGATTGTAGGAGCTTTATTTCAAAAAATATTTCAAAAACTGAGTTGATGTGGATAAATGATGATAGAAAAATTGTATCATTAGAGAAAAGAAAGAATTTTGAAGTGGAAAAATTCATGTCAGAGCTTCTAAAAAATAATTTGCAGATTGGAATTCCAAAGGGTCTTCGAAATGATTTCAAGAAAGGATTTAAAGTCTATTTAGCCTCAAAAAACCTAACCAAATCCATTAAAGAGGTTGTTAAGGAGATAACCTCAACTGATGACACAGCATTTTATTTCAATTAAAAAACTAGCTGAAGACCCTTATTCAACAATTCTTGGATATCCAAAATCTACAAAAAGACAATTAAATTCAAGAATCTCAGAACTTGAAAAATTAAAAATAAAATCAATTTCTTTTACTGGTCCTACAACAATAGGAAAATTAGAGATTTTAGGAAAAGGGTATGTAGGAATAGTTGTTTTAGCTAAATTAGGAAATAAACAAGTAGCATTAAAAATTCGGCGATTAGATTCTCAAAGAAATGAAATGAAAACTGAGGGAAAACTATTGAAAATAGTTAATTCAGTTAATGTAGGACCAAAACTTTTTGATTATAGTAAGAATTTTGTTGTAATGGAATTTCTTGGTGGAGAGAAAATTGGTGATTGGATTGAATCGTTAAAAGGGCGTGGTAGTTCTAAGAAATTAAAATTCATAATTAGGAATGTTTTAGAAGATTGTTTCCAACTAGATCAAATTGGGTTTGATCATGGAGAATTGAGTAGTATTTCAAAGCATGTTATAGTTGGAGACAAAAAATCTACTTTGATTGATTTTGAAAGCTCTAGTACAAAAAGGAGAGTATCTAATGTAACCTCCATCACTCAAGCAATTTTCATTGGTTCAGGAATAGGAAAACAAGTTCAAAAAATTTACAAAATTCCTTCAAAAGAAAAAATTATCAGTGCTCTTAGAATATACAAACAGGATCAATCTCAGGATAATTTTAACAATCTTCTAAAAATTTTAAAATTGTGAATTTATTTAATAAAGAGTAATTTGTATGCCTAAATTGCACCAAAATCTAGGTTGAAAACGCGTTTTATCTATAAAAAATAAATTTTATAATTTTTTATTGACCTGTCAAAATATTTAGTACTTGAAAAAATTCTCATAGAAAATCTTATCATCTAGAAAGTATTGCAACAATTATGGAGATTCAAGACGCTGTTGAAAAAATCTTGAAGGTTAGTCCATCTGTAAGAGTTGTAAGTGTGTGCGATCTGAATGGTAAACTGATTTTTTCAGAACGTTCTAAGAAAGTGCACCTTTTGGTGTCAAAAAAACAAAGTTTGGCATCATTAAAGGCTGCAGCTAAAGATTGGAAACAAAGAAGAAAACTAGCGCGGACACTTGGCCCATGCAAGTATGTAGTTGCTGAATACGATAATGTCAAAAGAATTGTTATTCCTGCAGGAAAAAATCATATCTTGTATGTGACTACCACTGCCGCTTTTGATCATAACAAAGTGATTAGAAAAGTAAGGTCATTTAGGTAACATCAGAAATTCTAGTTTTTTTATTTTACGTATAATAATGAAAATCAGTACTAGTTCTAACTAGGGGTGATACTTTCTAAATAGTTGTTTTATTTCTAGAGACTAAGAGAGTTTTCTTCTTCCCGTACCTCGTCCTGAACTGACCCACAAACCTTTTGTGGATTTAGTTGGTGTACTTGAAATATCGCCAAATTTTATTTTGCCAGTTCCGCGTCCTACGGTGATATACTTGTCTGCGGATTTTGCTTTTTTTGCTTCTTGATGTTTTTTGTAGGCAGCACCTGCCCAGTTATCTTCTTCTTTATCTGCTACTCTTCTTGATGTTCCTCTTCCTCCAACCCTAACAATTCCCATGGATTTATCATCTATAATAGAGGATTCATGTTAATAAGACTTCATGGTTTGCTGTCAGACCAAATTTTTATTTAGAAATTCACAGGAAAAAATTAATCTCAAATTTATTAAAAAAATAATTATTTTACGATTAATACTGGAATTTTTGATTTATGGAGTACGTAATTTGATACACTTCCCAAAAAGGCTTCTTTGATAGCACCAAGTCCTCTTGCACCTATTACAATCAAGTCAGATTTATGATTGCTTGAATATCGTAAGATATCGTAGCCTGGATCTGCACCTTTGATGATTTTATAGCTAAATAGTACTCCGTGTCTTGCGGCTTTGGTTTTTGCAGATTCCATTAACATTTCAGCTGCTTTTTTACTTCCAGATTCTAATTTTTTCTTGTTAAGCACCATACTTGCGGGGACATTAATTACATGAATTCCAACAATCGTTGCCTGACATTGTCTGGCAAAATAAATTGCTTCATCTAGTCCTCTAAGTGAGTTTTTAGAACCGTCTAAGGGGACGAGAATTTTTTTAATTTTATTTGAAATCATGACCTGATACTATTCTATATTGCCTAAAAAGCTAATCTTTTTTTAAAAAATCGAACATATAAGGCTGAATTAATCTTCTTCCTCAGAATATCTATCATCTGCAATTTTACATGGTCCACAGATCTCTTTTTCCCATAGATCCAAAGGTTCTCCACAAGATTTACAATTTGTTTTTGGTTGACTTAGTTTTTCAAATTCTTCTTTGATAGTTCTTGTTAGATTATCATAAATTCTGATTGATTGAGATGTATCAAATTTTTCATCAATTAATTGTACCAAATTTTTGATATTTTTCTTTAAATCTTCTTTTCTTGCGTTAAGATCATCTGACATTGTTTTCTATGATAAAATCGAGGATAATTATGTTTAAAATTGGTTCAAAATATCCCAAAAATATGGGTTTTTTTGACAAATTAAAAAAGAGTGTAGAGATAAAACAGGCACAAATAGATTCTAAAAAAAATCAAAAAGTTTTAGAAAAAATACCAAAACTACAAAAACAGTTAGAGGAGAATCCAAAAAATTTTGATTTGGTATATCAATTGTATGGATGCTATGTTGATTTATCGGATTCTGAAAAAAAGATTGAATGTTTGAAAAAAATGCATGCTCTAAAACCTAAAGATTCGTTTCCTTTGAGTCAATTGGCTTCAATTTATTATTCTGAAATACAAGATTCTGAGAAAGGAAAATTTTACCAAGACAAAGCCAATAAAATTAACTCAAACAAATTTCTCTAAATAGTTTCTATATTTTTTATCGAATAGAAAAAATCAATCAACTTCAAAGTAATCATCGAGTTTTTTATCTACCTGTTCTTGTCTTTCTTTGAATTTTTGATATTTTTTACATTTCTCCATTGGTAGAAAGAATTTTTTCAATACAATCAACTTCTGAAAGAATCCAGTGAGTTTTTACTCGCCTTTTTTTTCTTCTTTAATTCAATTGGTGGATGACATTGTACGGGAAGGTTTTCATCATCCATAGGATTTTTTCTTTAAACTCAAAATTAAGAGTTTTTTTAAAATCGAAAATATTCAGTTGTTAGAATTGGATTACTCTAGTCACTAAAATTGTATGGGACCGGCAGGATTTGAACCTGCGACCACTAGTCCCCCAGACTAGTATCATACCAAGCTAGACGACGATCCCTTAT
>JBMSGE010000008.1:0-23760 GCA_049414205.1 Nitrosopumilaceae archaeon | reverse complement strand
GAACCAATATGTTGATTGTAACTTCTTCCGGATAAATTCTGCCAAGCTCTAAAACTAATTCTAATCTTTGTTTTCGAGTTTCCCCCAACCCAATAATTCCGCCAGTGCATAACTCCAACCCTGCATCTCTTGCAATTCTTAGAGTCTTCATTCTATCGTCATATGTGTGAGTTGTACAAATTTCTGCAAACTTTGATTTTGCAGTCTCCAAATTATGATTATATCTTTTGACATGTAACTCTTTGAGTTTCTTTGCTTGTTGTTCTGTTAGAAATCCTAAACTACACTCCACACTAATTCCTACTTTATTATTTACATTTTCAATAATGTCACATACTTTTTCAAAGTCTTTAGGTGATGGTTCTCGCCATGCAGCTACCAGACAATAAGACTCTGCACCTTCGTCTTTTGCCTTTTGAGCTCGCTCTACTACTTCATCAGATGAAGGCAACTGATAACTTTCAATTCCCGTATCGAAAAACGCAGATTGCCCACAAAATGAACAGTCCTCACTGCATGCATTTTTTTTAATGTTGTTTAGTTGCTCCACATCTACTTTGGGACCGTTGAATTCACGAGTTATTTGATTGGCAGCATTTGCTAATTCCTTGATATTCTCATCTGGAACATCAAACAATTTTTCGGCCTCCTCACTTGAAATGCCAACTCCGGATAAAACATTTTCTTGGCATTCTTTGATAAATTCTGAAACACTCACAAAATTTCTGTGTGCATTGACACTAAATAAAATTAATGGATTTGTTAACCCATAAGGATTCAAGGGTTAACAGGATCATAGAACCTGCTTTTGGGCAGATTTTATGGTTATGATGGTGCGATTTAGGAGCAATTCAAGTTCATTCTCAGTTATTGCCAATGGTGGTACAAGCATCACAATGTTTCCCAGAGTCCTAAGATAGATTCCGTTCTTTTTTCCTTCCTCAAAGAAGATTTTGTTAATTGACTTTTTCGGATGAATTGAAGTTTTCTTCTTTTTATCTGTCACCAATTCTATTCCCATCAACATTCCCTTATGTCGGATATCTCCAACTAAATCTAGTTGTGATATCTCATCATAGTATTTTTCAAACACTTTGGATGTTTTCTGAATTTTTTTGATCAGATTATTTTTCTGGTATAGTTTTAGATTCTCAAGTGATACTGCAGCAGCCATTGGATTTCCAGTGTATGTGTGACCATGAAACAAATGTCTCCAATCATTGAATTCGCCCAAAAATGAATCATAGATCTTTTTAGATGCCAGAGTTGCAGCCATGGTAAGATATCCACCAGTTAACATCTTTCCATATGCTACAATGTCTGGTGTACTTTTCTGTTCTGTATACTGAATCATGGAACCCAATCGCCCAAACCCTGTTGCAATCTCGTCTAACACAAACAACACATTGTATTTTTTGCAAATTTTTCCTATTTTGTTTTGAAATCCCTCGGGATAAATTACAACTCCTCCAGCTACCTGTGCACCACTCTCCATAACAAATGCTGCAATCTTGTCATCTTTGGAAAATGTTTTTTCTATTTTTTCTAAACAATAATTCTGATAATCTAAATCTGTGTATCCTTTGGGTGTTCTGTATTTGTTTGGAACGGGAAACTGCAAGGTAGAAAACAATTGCTTTTTGAATTTACCAAAAAACTGTGGCACATATCCTACTGCCATTGCGCCAAATGTATCACCATGATATCCATTTTCAAGTGTTGCAATTTTTGATTTGTTTTTCTCACCAACATTATTCCAGTACTGCAATGCCAGTTTGAATGAAATCTCCATTGCAGATGAGCCATTATCTGAATAAAACACCTTGTGCATGCCTGGTGAAATCTCAACTAACTTGTCTGCAAGTCCTTCTGCAGGCTCGTTTGTAAGATTAAACATTGAGGAGTGCTGTACTTTTTTGGCTTGATTTGTGATTGCTGTAACCAGTTCTTTTTTAGAGTGTCCCCAAACATTGCACCACATAGAGGCAACAGCATCTATCATTTTGTTGCCTTGTGAATCAATTAACCATACTCCTTTACCTTGGACTATTTCATCAAAGGATTTCCACTCTTTCATCTGGGTGTTAGGATGCCAGACTGAACTCTTTTTTCTCAAGTGTTTTTTACTTTGCATTTGATCTTAATAATTAAACGATGTTTACTGTAACTTTGATTAATAGACGAGAATTGATATTTTTTCTTCTTGGATGAAATTGTACATATCCGTTTGAAATCGAATAGCTTTCCTTTAGACTCTCATCTTCAGGCAAGAATTCATAATGGAAATTCCCAATCTGAAGCGCACTCAAAATAGATTCTTTGATTGCCTTTCCATCATAATCCAAATCAATCTTTTTTCTTCCTTGGTAAATGATTCTTGGATAATAATCACGCTCAAATTTATCAAACACATATTGCTTTAGAAATTTTTCATTATTTCTTGCTTTTATCCACCACTGAGGAGAAACATCCATCAGAAATTCTAATTCCCTCATACTATATCCTTAAGGCTTTTTTACATTTAACACTAGTCTACAACTCTAAAACTGAAAGATTAATCAATAAACCATTTCTACCCCTATTGATGAAATCACTATTCATTACTGGAACCGACACCGATGTAGGAAAGACCTACGTTACTGCAGGACTTGCAGTTACTCTACGAAAGATGAAAGTGGATGTCGGAATTATGAAGCCATTTGCTGCAGGTAAAGCCCAGAAAAAAGGATACAAATCCGAAGACGTTGAGATTTTATCAAAGGCAGCTCAGGTTTGTGAGCCTGAAAGTCTTGTAAATCCACAATTCTTTGCAATGGCAGCATCTCCCTACACTGCATCAAGGTCACTCAAAGTCAAAGTCAAAAAGGCTAGTGTCATATCTAGTTTTAAAAAATTATCAAAACTTCACCAAATGACATTGGTTGAAGGAATGGGTGGAATAATGACTCCGATTTTAAAAAATTACTATATTACAGATTTGATTAAAGAGATGAAATTACCTGCAGTCATTGTTACTCGAACCAAAGTTGGAACAGTAAACCACACAATCATGACTGTCAAAATGTGTCAAAAGTACAAAATTCCAATCAAGGGAATCATAATTAATAATTTTGATTCAGACGGATATGCAGTAAAATCTCTAAAACGAGACTTGCAAAGCTTGACTGGTGTTCCAATTTTGGGTGCTATTCCCTACATTGAGGATCTTAGCGATGATTCACTGTACAAGACCTTCAAAAAGAACATCGACATGAAATCTTTGATAAACTAGATTCGCAAAATTTTGAATTTGTTGTGTCCTTGCACATTTACAAATTGAGCAATCTCAAAAATAATTTTTGAGAAATTACCGTCTTTTTGAATAACAAATGTCTTGTTTTCAAATCCCAAGTCCTGAGTTAGAACAAGCCAAATGTTTTGTTTTTCAGGTTGTATTGTTTGTAGTTTTTCTAATTTTTCTGCTATGATTTTTTTATCTCCAGTCTTTGGAATGCAAATTATCAGAGTCTTTTTTGCATCTTGTTCTAGGGTCTTCAGGTCTGGAATTACAATGTCTACTTCAATTCCTTGCTGTTCTACTTTTCTCTGACTTGCAAGCATTGCACAAGTCAGCATATAGTGCAGTATTCCTGTTGCCAAAACCCCTAGACTTTCTTCTCGGTCATCCATCAATGAGGTCTTGTAGTAGCAATTATCCAAAATATCTGCAATTACCTCATCCATCTTTGATTGGGTAAGTAGTTCTTGGAGTTTTGTTTCTGATTTTTTTATGTAATCAAAAAGGTATTCTTTTACAGGATGTGTCTCTTCGTCCATGAATTATTCATTGTAAACGTATCTTCGTTCGCCTCTAGACTCTGTAGACTTGTTAACATCAACTAAAATGAATTCATTTGTTGGTTTTAGCATGGATTCTTCTGGACCAATCTTGCTCTCATGAATTCTCTCATACTCGTTTAGGGTTAGTTTTCGTCTGGGGCCAAGTTCTGCCTCCAAGTTCATGTTCTTTACAATCTCTTCGTATTCTGGCTGGACTATTCCGCTAAACACCATTGCACTTGCACCACTTCCATAGGAGCCAAACCCAATTCGTTTTCCTTTAAGGTCAATTCCTTTCTGATATTCAAACTCTAGACTGCTTCTGAATCCCAGGTATAGTGATGCTGTGTAAAGATTTCCAATCATCTTTGATGCAATAAGGGAGCTTGCAAGCTTTGCCTCATACACTTCTTGGAATTCTGGAGTTTTTGTAAATCGTTTAGTAAACTCGTGGTCTTTAGTCATGTATTCCTGGTCACTCAGTACTGATTCGATAGTTCCACGTGGGTCTTTGGGAATTGGTTCTTCCATTCCCATCTCTGCAATAATTTTCTTCCATCTTGGCAATTGACGCCATTCATGTCTTACCAAATATGCAAGTGCTTTTTTGCCCATGTTGCTGTATGGCAAATGCATGTTGATGTAATCCATATGATCAAGGATTGTCTCACCTGATTCTAAGTTGATTAGGTTAGTGGAGATTGCTTTTTTCTTGTATGTCTCTAGTGCTTTTCTCACTTGAATCATGTACAAGAGATTTGAATATTGTCCATGAACAATTGGAGTTTCTTTTCCAAATGGTCTGTAAAAATCATATTCGTCTTTAATTGATGTGGCAGTTACCTTTGGGTCAAATGCCAATAGTCTTGGCTTGTCATTGAGTAGCATTGCAACTGCACCTGCACCTTGTGTCATCTCACCGCTACTTCCCATATCGTATTTTGCAATATCAGAAACTACAACGAGTGCTGCTTTTCCTTCAGCTTCACCTGCCCTAATCCAATTTGTATTGTCATATAGCGCATAAGAGCCACTAACACATGCAAATTTTGTCTCAACACCACCACAGTGCTCAAAGGCACCTTGGCCGTAAACTTGCTCAAGCATTCCAATAACATAAGAGTTCATTGCCTTTGATTCATCAAATGATGATTCTGTTGATACGTATAGTCGTCCAATGTCTTCAGGAGACATTTTGTTATTTTTCATAATTTTCAAACATGCATTTGCAGCAAGACAAGCTGGGTCTTGGTTTGTATCGACCATTGCCATCTTTGATACTCCTAAACCTTTTTGGAGTTTTGCAGGATCCAATCCTCTAGCTTCTGCAAAATCAGAAGCATCCACGTACAATCGTGGTATGTATATGGACATATCATCAATACCTGCTGCCATAAGCTTGGCTCCGAGGATTCTCATATAAGGATTAACTATGATCAAATTTAACTCTAAATTAACAAAATTTTGGAATTTTGTGCCTAAATATTTAAAAAGGTGCACCGATGTTGACCGATCAAAATTTCTATTTTTCACTCATAATTTTTAGATCATTTCAAATTAGAAAAGATCGATTTTGCTAATCAAGAGACTTTTTCTAACTCTTCGTTGAATATTTGCTCAAATCTCTCATATGGTTGAGCGCCTGAAATTTTTGTAATTTTATTATCAGGACCAATTACAAAAAACGCAGGGGTTCCAGTAATTCCTAGGTCTCGTGCATCTTTACTGCTATCTGTAATGATTTGAGAATGTCTTGCATCAAGCATACATTCAGACCACTCATCAATATCTAATCCTATTTCCTGTGCAAATCCTAACAGATTAACTGATGAGGCCCATCCATTGTTTTCTCCGGTCCAATTATTGTATAAGATATCGTGATACTCCCAAAATTTTCCTTGATCATTTGCACAGTGTGCCCCATGAGCCGCATTAATTGAATCAGGACCAATAATTGTAAAGTCTTTGAAAATCATCTTTACTTTTCCTGTTTGAATAAAATTCTCAAGCAAACTATGCTCAGTATTGTGAAAATGTACGTTACAAAAATGACATTGATAATCACCAAACTCTATCAACGTTACAGGAGCATTAGGATCCCCCAGAATGGGTGAACCATTTGCCATAAATGTAGATGAAATTACACTTGGAGAAATAGAAGGTTGAGGATTTGTTGCAGGCTCTATTACAAGTTCTGGTTCATCATTTACCATACTAAATCCTAAAAATGCAATCACAAGCGATACTGAGGCTATTGCAGCACCAATTGCCAAAGAAGGCCCATGAATCATTATGTCAGGTTTTATGGGTATACATTTAGGTTTTTGTGAACTCAAACTTTCATCTCAATCCCATTTCTAAAAATATTAATTGAAATCATAAAATGACTCCATCTCTGCGAGACCTAATCTGGCATATGTGTGGAAAAACATCTAATTTTTCCTGTTATATTGAGAATTTTTGTTCAGTTTAATCAAACAGGGGTATTTATGCAATTTATGGCTGAAAATTGTTGTTATGACAAAGCCTCCAGTGTTAATTGTAGAAGATAGCCAGGCAGTAACTATGCTCCTGAAGAGCTTTTTAGAGAAATTAGAGTATCCTGACATTCATTCATGTGATAATGGTTACACTGCAGTAAATGAATTTAAAAAACTGGTAAAGGCAAACACTCCTCCCATCGTACTTTTGGATTTTATGCTGCCTGACATGGACTGTCGTTCTGTTCTAACTCAGATGCTTGACTTGCATCCTGCTGCACGAGTGATTCTTGAGACTGCAACTGAAAAAGAGGATGAAGGAATCAAAGAACTGATTCGTTTGGGTGTCTATCAATATCTTGAAAAACCGATTAGGTTTGAGAGTCTCAAAAATGTGTTTGAAACAATTGAGAAAGAAGACTTTTTCTTCCAAAAAGAATCAGAACAACTTCAAATGCTTGAAAATGCAGAAGAGGAAGTAAAAACCAAAGTCAAAGACAGAGTAGATTTTATATTAAAATCTTCAAAACAAGTCAGTCTTAATTTAATCGAACAAATGATAGGATTTTCTGATGAAACAATCCGATTGCATCTCAACGAATTAGAAAGAGAGGGAAAAATTGTCAATTTGGGAGAGAAAAAAGAAGTTGCATGCAACAAATGCGATTCTGTCAAAACAACACAAATTTTCTCATGCCCTTCATGTAACAGTCCTCATTTTAGATTGGGAAAACTAATCGAACATTATAACTGCGGAAATGTTTCTGAAGAGAGAACATATCAAAATGATACCTGTCCTAGTTGCAACAAAGAGATAAAGGCGCTAGGTGTGGATTATAGAGTCTTACCTAATCATTACATTTGTAACAATTGCAGCGACGCATTTTCAGAATTAACATCAGAATACCTGTGTCTGAAATGTGAAAATAAATTCAATTTAGAAGATGTAAACTGGCAAAGCAGCTGCAACTATAAGCTAGCAGCAGTTTGATTTAGGAATTATACTTAATCATGTCTAATCAGGACAAAAATCTTAATTCGTCAAACAAAATCCCTTTTTCCAAATCTGCTACTGCAATGTCTGCACCTGAATTTGTTAGTCAAGTAAACTCTGAAAAAATCCAAAAAATTACAAGAGAAAAGAAACAAAGAATAGATTTTGTTCAAGTAATTTTGGCGACCTCCATTTTTGTTTTCCTAGGTGTGATGATCTATTACATTTTGGGCCCAATCAGTATGGTCGCTATGAGTATTGGTGGTATAATGTCAATTTATCACATGTTTAGTAATAGAACTAAACGATTTTCAAAAGATCATAAGGAGCGAAAAGCGCCTTCCATTCTATTATTGGTGTTAATCGGCTCTCCATTTCTTATGGGTGGGTTGGTCGCATATGAAGGATTCAGCTTACTGGAATCTCCTTCTAGAATCCTTTTGCTTTGGGCAATGACTATTTCTTTTTGGACTACTATGTTGTTTGTCCCAATGTCTGTTATGAGTAAGCATAAAGAAAGTAATCAATCGGATCTTTCTCATTACCCCAAAGTTTCAGTGATAATTCCAGCTTATAATGAAGAAAAGGTAATTCAAAAAACTTTAGAGTCTATGATTGAAACCAAATACCCTCGAAAAGAAATACTTTTTGTAGATGATGGAAGCACAGATGAAACTTTGACCATTGCAAAACAATTCAAAAATGATATTATTGTTTTACACAAAGAAAATGGTGGAAAAGCATCTGCTTTGAATTATGGTTTGTTGTATGCCAAAGGTGAAATTGTAGTTGTAGTAGATGCAGATACTATAATTGGAAGAAACTCATTAAAAGAAATTGTAAAAGGATTTGAAGTTGATAAACACGTTGCAGCAGTAGCTGGAAACATCAAGGTTAGAAACAGAGTTAACTGGATTACAAAATGTCAAGCTCTTGAATATTTGGTCGGCATTCAGGTGATTAGACGTGCATTTGACACATTTGGTTCAATTACAGTGGTTCCAGGAGCCTTAGGTGCATTCAAAAAGAGTTTTGTGTCTGGCACAGGGGCATATGGAAAGGAAACAATTGTTGAGGACTTTGATCAAACAATAAAACTGCTAAAAGCAGGATTAATCACACAAGGAAGCATAAAGGCAGTGGCATATACTGAAGCTCCATCTACTTTGTCAGATTTTATTAAACAAAGAAAACGCTGGTATAGGGGCAACATCCAGGTGTTAAAACGTCACACTGACGCTTTAACTAATACAAGATATGGTAATCTCCAAAAAATTGCACTTCCATTTTTGTTTTTGAGTATTTTTATTACTCCAATTATCGGATTTACTTCATTTTTCAACGTTGTTTATGGTATAGTCATGGGTGATGCATGGTGGGTTTTAGAAGTAGCCGGAATATTTGCCGTTGTCCACTTTTTGATGTCAGCTTTGGCTATACGGATTGATGAGGAGGATCCTAAATTATTGTGGCATGCAGGATTCTTGCTATTTGGTTTTAAGCAAATTGTTGACTTTTTGCTACTCAAAGCCATCGTAGAACAATTAACAAAAAGAAAAGCAACTTGGACTAGTGCCAGGAGGGTTGGTGATTAACATGAGAAATTCCAACATTTTCTACATTTGTGCATTTGCCATGCTTCTATCAGTGATGATTCCATTTACTTCGGCATATGCTGAAGAAAATCAACAATTACAGATTGAAATAAGGTATACTAACGGAGATAGAATTTCTACATATCAGGCTGAGTATGTTGTGTATCAAGATAATCAAAAAATTCCCTTCATAGAAAAAGCACTGGAAATAAATCCGGACACATTATACCTTCCACAAAATCATGAATACAGAGTAGAAGTTTTTGTAAATGGAATATTTTCTGAAATGGAAAAAATTCAATTAAATGATCAATCAGAAAAATTAAACATCGACATTCCTATTTCTGGAGGACTGAAATTTAACGTGTATTATGAAGATGGCCAAACTCCCTTAGAAGGATCAACTGTTGTTATAAAGTCACACGATGGACAAGAACAACGAAAGGGTGTAATTGATGCACAAGGAGACAGTATGAGATATTGGCTCCAGTCAACCAATCATGAAGGCGAATATTACATAGCTGAAATATACTTTGAAGATTTTCTATTACACACTGTTTCTAATGTAAAAATTCACCAAGCTATGGAGCAGGATCTAAAAATAGTAGTTCCTGTACCTGCCATAGTTGAAGAATTGTTGGTTTTCCAATTATATGATTCAGAAATGGACCAAATATCAAAATCTGATGAAACTTATTCGATTTCCCTACTGGACAAAAATGATATCTCCATTGCCGAATCGGAAATAGGTGCCCGTGGATTAGTATATTTTTCAAACCTTCCTTCTGGAATATACAAAGCAGTTGTTTTGAAGGATGGTGCCCCCACATCGCTTTGGCAAGATACTGAAATTGCAATTATTGGCAATCAAAATGAATTTGAATTAATCCAGAAGCCCGTATCTGAGCCCGTATCTGAGCCCGTATCTGAGCCCGTATCTGAGCCCGTATCTGAGGAAATTTTTCATCCTTTTGTTGAACCAATAAATTATGATTCAAGCATTGAAGAGTACTCTTTAACTTGTAATTGTGTCGCATTTAGGTTAGATGATATTCAGGATTACTGGCTAACTGATGTCCAAGTGGAATTAATTAATTTGTTTGCTGAAAAGGAAATTCCATTAACGGTTGGAATAATTGCAAATGACTTTGGTAATGATGCAAAAATTGTCGATGCCGTTAAAAATCAACTTGCAGATAACAATATTGCAATTGCAAATCACGGATTTGTACATAACCCATTTACAAATTACGACAAACAAGAACAAAATAAAATGATTGTAGATGCAAATAAAAAAATTTACGAAGTGTTAAATGTTAATCCCAAAATTTTCATCCCCCCAGAAAATAAATTCAATAAAGATACCACAGAGGTACTAATTGAGAATGGATTTACTCATTTGAGTGCGGCCTGGTTTAGTGATGCTCCTCCATATTTGCTAGAGCAAAAATCCTTTTATCGATTCCCACAAATGGCTGAAACCGGTGGGTATGTCCCATCTCAAGATAGGATTGTTGGAGTATCTGCTGATCAAACCTTTTCTGATGCAATAGCTGGACTAAACGAACACGGCCTTGCAGTCATAACATTACATCCACAAGAGTTTGCTATGTTTGAGGGTGGACAATCCGTAAATGAAATTAATCAAGAACAAATTGATGAACTAAAAACACTAATTGAAAAAATACAATCTGAAAATATCTCCATAGTGTATCTTGATGAGATTCAATACAACATGTTTAAGATAACATCCGAAAATCAAGTCATTTCTTCTGAATCGTACACCATTCCAAAATGGATTAAAAACAATGCCGGATGGTGGAGAGATGGATTCGTTGATGATGATTCATTTGTTCAGGGAATACAATTTTTAATCACAGAGGGGATAATGGCAATTCCGCCCACGACACAAGGCGTGGGAGGCAGTGAAATCCCTCAATGGGTTAAAACCAATGCAGGTTGGTGGGCCGAAAATAGAATTTCTGATGATGACTTTGTCAACGGAATAACATATCTTGTCAATCAGGGCATTATGGTAGTTTAGAATCCCTTCTAAACTAATCTAAATAAAGCCGTCTTGATGAATCCCAAATATGAAAAAGATTTTTGTTAACGGTTATGGGTCAATTGGGAGTCGAATCACCGCCTTTCTGAAGGACGATCCAGAAATTTCTGTAATTGGAGTGGGAAAATACTCTCCTGATGAAAAAGTATCTTTGGCAATCTCAAGGGGTCTCGAAGTATATGTGCCTGAAAGAAAATTAGGTGCTTTCAAAGACTATAAAATTTCTGGCACAATTGAATCTGCATTAGATGACTGTGATTTAGTGATTGATGCTGCACCTGGAGGACAAGGATATACTAACAAGAAAAATCTCTATGAACCAAAAAATGTAATGGCTATCTATCAAGGAGGGGAAACAACTATTGGTGATAAGGCAGTTTCTGATTTGCTTTTTAATTCCAGAGCTAACTATGACTTGTCTACAGGTAAAAGACATGTCATGCAAGGAAGTTGTAATGTTACTGGCATGGGAAGAATTCTTGAACCTCTAAGAACAAAATTTGGAGATAATATTACTAGATTTGATGTAACCCTAGTTAGAAGATGGGCAGACATTGAACAAACAGACAAACAAGTAAAAGACACTATCGAAATGACAGAAAAACCTCATCATGGAGATGATGTAAAAACATACTTTGGAAAAGATTCGCCATTGTTTGTTAGAGCAATCAAGGTACCGTCAAGACAAATGCACTTGCATATTATGGATATACGATTCAAAGACCAAGCTCCAAAACCTTCTGAAATTCATGAAATTTTCAAAAATGAATTTGGTGTTGTCACTTTATGGACTGCAAAGGGAACCAAAGACGTAAGAGACTTTGCAAGTACTATGAGCTTTAATTTTACTGATACAAACATGATTCACATTCATGCAAACATGACTGTATCAATTGGTGATACTGTCCAAATGATGTATTCTGATGACCAAACAGGGATTGTAATTCCAGAAAACCATATGCTCATGCAATCTATGTTGTTTGGCAAGTCTTACCAAGAAGCATTTTCTCACACCGAATCCATATTCAAAATGGATGAAAAAAAGAAAAAGCTAGAAGAGCATTTTGCAAAAACCGATTAGGTTCTTATTTTCTCTATTCTAATTTTCTGAGGAATGTTTTTGAGAACCTTCTCTACTACAATTCTTAAATCCTCTACTTCTATTTTGTCTCCTGCTTGAGGAATATCTTGGAGTTTTTCATGCAACAGACCATTCAATGATGCATAGTCATCCCCTTCGGGAATTTGAGTTTTGAAAATTTTGTTAATGGTGTCAATCTCTATGTCGCCATTTGTGATGATGGTTTCTTGGTCAACTCTGACATATCCTGTTGGTTTTGCAAGGTCACTTTCATCTTCTATTTCTCCTACAATCTCTTCTAACAAGTCTTCAAGGGTCACTAATCCTTCAACTCCTCCATGCTCATCAACAACAATTGCCATGTGTGTTTTTCTTCCTTTCATTTCTTTGAGAAGTCCGCTCACCATTTTTTCCTGGGATACAAACACAGGTTTTCTTGCAATTTGCTCTAGTGTTTTCATTTTGTTTTCTTTTTCAAGTTCTTTGAGGACATCTCTTACGTGTACAAATCCAACAATGTCATCTTGATTGTCCCCGTGAATTGGAATTCTTGAATATCCGTTTTGATTAATTTCATGCAAAGCTTCAAAAAGTATCATTTTGGAATTTAGGGTAAACATTTTGGTTCTGGGAGTCATTACTGAACGAATTACAGTATCGTCAAATTTCAGGGCTCCGTGAACTAATTCCATCTCGTCTTTTTCAATAGCCTTTTCGGCTAACCCCTGATCAATAACTCCTTTGATTTCTTCTTCAGTTATAGGAGGCGGGACATAACTACTACCTGTTATTCTTACCACTCCTTTAGTTATGATTTCAAAGAATTTTACCACTGGATAAAACACATAGCTAAATCCTAACAGAATAGGTGCATATCTTAAAGCAATTTTTGTAGAATTTGCATTACAGTATGTTTTTGGAGTGATCTCGCCAAAAACAAGAATCAAAAATGTCATGACTCCAATTGCAATACCTAATCCATCATCTCCAAAAAGTCGCAAGGCAACACTAGTGGCAAGTGCAGATGCTCCAACATTTACTAGGTTATTTCCGAGATTTACACTTGACATCATCCAGCTTGGGTTTGTTTTTAATTTGTGAAGTGCTTTGGACCCTTTTTGCCCATCATTTAGTAATTGTACTACCTTGGATTTACTAACCCCAACAAGTGCAACTTCCAGTCCGCTAAAAAATCCAGATAATCCTATCAAAGTAGCTAGCGCTACCATCTCCATCCAAAGATCTACCATAATATCCTCCGAAAAATCTTGTTAGAACAACAACATCGGTTATTCATTTTATTTTTTATACACCATCTCTTGGTTGAATTACTTTTGTTAAACACATTATTAAGGCTTGAGATGTAACGTTCAACCTTTTTGATTATCCGAATTTAATTTGAGGCTAAATTTTTGGCGGAATTGCAAATCTGTTTTGAGGATTATTGTGATAATCTACTGGGAGCATTGCATCTTTTTGTCTTCCTGTCAAAATACCCACAACCACATCATCTTTTTTGATAATTTCTTGCTCTAGCAGCTTTTTAATTCCTGCAACTGATGCGCCTGATGCCATTTCGCAATCAAATCCGTTTAGCCCCACCACTGCCATTCCATCTAACATTTCTGAATCCGAAACTGTAGTTACAACACCATTGGTAAAATCAAGTGCTCGAAGACCTTTGAGTATGTTTGCAGGACGTCCAATTTGAATTGCTGTTGCCTTTGTTTTTGGTCTAATTCCTTCTTTGTCTAAATGATCATAATACTGACAAACTAGATCCGCATTTGGTTTACCTTTATTCCAACGTAATTCTTCTTCTTGGAATTTTCCGTTGTACAAATCAGATAATGTACTTGCTCCTTCTGAATTTATCACTGCAATTCTAGGGATTTTTTTAATCCAGCCCCATTCGTATAACTCCATTAGTGCTTTTCCGCAACTAGATGTATTTCCCAAAGCTCCTCCTGGATAAACAATCCAATCTGGAGATTCCCATTTCAGGTATTCCAGTGCTCTATATGGAATTGTTTTTTGCCCTTCAATTCTAAATGGATTAATTGAGTTTACTGTATAACCATCATGATTTTTTGCATCCTCTAGAGATTGTGTTAATGCATCATCAAAATTCCCATTAACTTCTACAATCTGTGCTCCAAATTGATATGCCTGACTTAATTTTCCTGGTGCAATTTGTCCAGCAGGAATATACACATCACATTGAATCCCTTCATTGGCAGCAAACATGCCAGCTGAGGCCGAAGTGTTTCCTGTAGATGCACAGACAATTTTCTTTGCTCCAACCATTTTAGCATGAGTTACTGCAGTTGCCATTCCATTATCTTTGAAAGAACCACTTGGATTGTATCCTTCTGGCTGCAACCACAAATTATCACTTGAAATTCCTACAAAAGATGATGCCTTTGTCATGTGATAGGGTTTTGACTGTCTTCCCTCTGCACCATCAAGTGAAACCAAATACTTTGAACATGCCTCAACATTTTCAGTATCGATTTCACAAAAATTTAACAATTCTCTGAATCGCCAGACACCGCTTTCATTGAATATGATATCTTCATCCATCCTTCCTCTGTTTGCAAAAACCTCTTTGAGGGACTCGTTAGGTTTGTTTTTGTACTTTACATCTAAGAGATGTCCATTGTCACACTGCACATTGGTGCTTGTTATTGGATATTCTAAACCACATTGAGAATCAATACATTTCAGATATGCGTCGCCTTGCAATGTCAGTCTGAAATAACAATGATAATTTAAAGTTAAGAGTAATTTTTTGATGCCTTGAGATAAATTTTCTTACCCAAGCTTATTAGATTAGAAAATTTTACTCAAAATCAAAGATGAGTACTGATTATGATTATGCAAAAAAAGTATTGCAGCAAATCTGGGATTCATACCAAAATATACAAAACCTGCAAGATCAACCCGGTGATCTTGATATTGTAAAAAAAGAACTTTTGAAAATCAATGGTTTCTTTAATGTGATGGTAAAAAAACTAGAGCCAGAGAATTTTCAATCTAGAGATTTGTTAGATTTAAAACCTAAAATTCAAAATTTTCTCAATAACTATTATTTTGTACAGGAAATTGATACAATGTCTACTCTCTACTCAAATGACAAAGACCGACTAAAAAATATGAGATTAAAAATCATGGAGGCCCTTGAAGATAAGCGACTAATTCGTAAAATAGAGGGTCTTTTACAAGAATTATAGATTATGTCCGAAAAACAGAAAAAATGTATTTTGTGTGGGTGCAAAGATCACAGACTAATTGGGTGTTCAAGACACATGGCAAAAAATTGTAGTTGTTTTAAATCTTGAAAAATTATCAGGCAAAGACTATTTTTGCTTGGGTCCTGATCTTTCATGAAAATTCAAGCAGCATTTGCATTCTTTGTTTAGGCATTCCTGCTCGGTATAATGATCACAGATTCCACATTCACAACTTTTAGTCATTTGTATATTGTGTCTTTATTTACAATAAAAGTAATACTGCAATTTTTTATGATATGCAGGTCAAATGGTTCTATTTTGATTTGCCTTTGCCTTTTTTAGTCTCTTTTTTTGGTTTGGCTTCTAACTCTTTTTCAATTTCCTCGGCTTTATTGTCTACAGCTTTGATTATTTCCTGAATTAGTCCATCTAAGTCACTGTCTTCTGCTTCGGGCTCTACGGTACTGGCAATTTCGTTAATGGTGCTTGAAATCTCGGCGCTTACGTCTTCAAAACTCTCTGGGTCTTCGTAGGCAGCATTGTAGAGATTTTTTAGGTTGTTTACATGCCCAATTACTTGTTCTGTTAGAACAATTCTATATTCAGTTCCATTCACATCGACTTCTTTTGCACTCATAACTCAGTTTTCAAATTTTGATGCTTAAATGTTTTTAGTTGAATTTAGTCTAATCCTGTTGGTAAATTTTGATCCGTTAAAACACAATATAGTCTAACGCAGAAGCATCACTGATTAATCTTGTATGCATTGATCCTATAACATACCCATTTTTGATGTCATTTGCAGGTATCCATCTGTTAGTTGAAGTGTAATGTCTTTTTTCTGCAAGTTCTCTTTCAATTGCCTCGATATCAAATTCACCTTCTTCAACTTGTTGAGTTTCAAGATGTTTAATGGTGATGAGAATTTTACTTATTTTTACTCGATCTCCAAATTTCCATTTTGAAGGTGGATTCTCATCAGATACTTCTAATACCTTTATTTTCATTTGTTTACTTCCAGTTGAATCATGGCTAATCAAAATTCTTTCATCTGTAAATTCCTCAAAAGTAATTCTAGAATTCACATCCTCAGTTTCAGTAACTAGATCTAACAAAGATTCTATTTTTGGAGTATCTGAGTCTAACGTGTTTTTCTCTTCTGACATGACTGTAATGGTGGTCCTATCATTAAAAAATGATCTGATGGATATGATGCAAGTTAGGCACTATTTCGAAACTTTGTTTTGAAAGGCATTGGAAGGTCTTCTAGAGGAATTTCCTTTCGTTTCCCATTAATTTGAGCAAATACTTTGCCATCATAACTACAAGAACATTTTGAGATTGGAATGGATATATCCCAAACTTTGTAAAATTCTCTTAATTCTCTACTTTCATAGGTGCCTAAACCTGTCCTCTTCTTTGAAAGAAATTTGAAGGCAAGAACCACCTTTCTGGTTTTGTAAATTTCAAAAATATTGATCCATTTTAGACATCTTTCAATTTGATCTTCAGGTACAGGTAGAGAGTTTGTTGTGCCTGATTTAGCTTCGATTGTAAAAATAACACTATTGTCATTATTTACTGCCAAAACATCTGGAAGTGCTGTACTTGGAGATCCTAATCTGAATGCGTTCCAACCATCTGCTGAGTTGAATCTTTTTACGATGGTGTCTTCCCAATGATACCCTCGTTGCCTCCTGGTTCGAACTGCTTTTCGATGATTTTTTGATTTTATTTTTTCTTTATTTTTTAAAATTGTAAGTGATTTAGTTTTGGAAGGCATAGATTATTTTGATCTCTTTCAGATATAGAAAGGCAGGTAATAATGAAATTACCTTACACTCTATCTTTTTTATTATTTTATATGGATATCACAAATTTAATTACTATATGATTCAAATTTTTAGTGATTCATTTCTGAATCCCGGTGATTGTTGAAAACTCAACGCTCTGAAATCATCGGACACAAAATTAATTTTAATCTAGGAAATAAGATCACTTTGAAATTCATTCTATAACTTTCATTTTTAATAAATAACCATCTTCAGTAATTCCACACTCTGTAACTTTTACCGATTTACCAATTTCTGGAGTTCCCGAGATAATTTTTCCTATGATTCTGATACTATTTTCAAACTCAGCTATTCCAAAATAAACATCATTTCGTTTTGAGAATTCAATTATTTTCCCATTACTGGAGCATTGCCTCCAAGATGTTTGTTTTAGACACTGATTGCAAAATTCTGATGGAGGCCATGTAATTTTATCACAACCAATACATTCAGAAATTATCAAATTCCCTTTTTTTAGCTCTGATTCAAAATTCAATTTTCTAACACCAATACTGTAGATGACGTAGACGCTGCAGACATGTTGTGAACTAGTCCAACATTTGCATTTTCTACCTGTCTTTTTTCAGCTGTTGATTGAAGTTGTTGTGTAATCTCTATGGTTTGGGCTATTCCTGTTGCACCAAGTGGGTGCCCTGAACCAATTATTCCTCCTCTTGGGTTAATTTTCATATCGCCTGTTTCGTAAACCTCCTTTACCATCTCAATTCCCTTACCTTCCTGAGTTATTCCTAAAGAATCCAATGCCATAGGTTCGCACACCGAAAACGCATCATGAAGCTCCATCACATCAATATCTGCTACGTTCCATTTTGACATTCGAAATGCATCTAAGGATGCGGTTTTAGTTGACTCCATGTTATCAAAAGTAAGATTCTTAGTAAAACTTGCAGATGTAGTTTTTTGACCAATGCCTGAAATCCATATTGGGGAATCTGTGAATTTTCTGTAAAGGGTCTCAGACGTTAGCAAAATAGAGGCCCCACCAGTGCATGGTCTTGAACAATCAAGTAAACGTAAATCATCTGTCAGTTTTTTAGAATTCAATACATCTTCCACGGAATATTCTTTTTGAGATAATGCGTTTGGATTTTTGATTGACTGTTTGTGATTTTTCACTGAAACCAAAGCAAGATCTTCATCTTTGATAGAATGCTTTCTTTTGTAAGCTTTTGAAAAAATGGATGCCCAAAAAATTGGATGTTTGAATTCTCCTCTTAATTTATCCCATTCTAAAATCTGACCTGGACTATCATATCTTTCTGCTCCTGAAACTAAAACACAATCTGCCAAACCTGAGGCGATGTAAGAATACCCTGCAACGATTGAATTTGTCCCAGAATTACACAAACTTTCAACGGTATGTGCAATTTTTGGTTGAATCCCAGATGTTTCTGATAAAATTGCAGAAAGATATTTTGAGTTATTGTTACTTGAAACCAAAACAGCATCAATATCTTTTTGAGTCAAGTTCTGACTATTTTCAAACAGGTTTCTTACTGAATCTAATAAGACTGATTCTATTTTGGAGTCGTTTTTTGTAAATTTTGTAATCCCATAACCAGCTATTGCGACTTTGCCCATTATTTATCCTCGAAAAATGTTTTTGAAAATAATCTAAAAGAGTCAATTACATCCCCTACGGGATTGAATTGGATAATTGGAAGATCCACGCCTGTTTCTCTAACTTTTTTTAGTTGTTTTTTACAAGTTTCAGGATCTCCTGTTATTGTAAGGGAATTTAGCATGTTATCGGAGACCAACTCATGAATTGATTTCAATCCCGAATTTTTAAATTCTTCAAAAATATTATTTACTTCATTTGCAAATCCGTTTTTTGCTAGAAACTCTCTGTATATTTTCCCTACTGCAACATAAAACGCTAGGGTTTTTTTGCATCTTTCAACTGCAATTTCAGAATCTTCAGATACACATGTTATCATTTGGCAAGTCACATCAATTTTTTGTTTTAATTGCATTGTTTGAATAGTTTTTTTCATCTCATCCAGTGGACGTAAATAAAAAATTACGCCGTCTGCAATTTGCCAGGTCAAATCTACCATTTTTTTATTCACTGCAGCAAGATAAATTGGGATATTCTCTCTTTTTGGTTTTATAAGTAAAGTAAAATTCTTTAATTGAAAAATTCTCCCAGAATAATTAACTGGTTTCCCAGATGAAATCATTTTGATAATTTCAACATATTCTTTCATTCGTTCTACTGGATTCTCAAACTTACTTCCATGGAAATCCTCGACAATTGGAGGACTACTGGTGCCAAGTCCTAGGATCAATCTTCCATTTGATATTGTATCTACTGTAGTGGCTCCCATGGCAATTGATGCAGGACTTCGAGAAAAAATGTTGATTATGGATGAGCCAATTTTTGGCTTTGGAGCTTTTTGTGAGACCATGCTTAACATAGAAAAATTTTCCATTCCCCAAGTTTCTGGAACCCAAATTGTGTCAACAGGTGTTTTTGATAAAATCTCAGAACATTCTAAAACTTGATTTATTGATAGTAATGAGCCTAAACTACAGGCAATTCTCATGGAATTTTTATTTTACTTGTATATTCTAGTGTTTCTTTCCAAAGTATCTATTAAGAAAATTTATTGTGAAGGCAGCATTTTTTGGTTTAACTGTTTTAGCATTGGGTGAATTATCCTTGAGGTTGAATATTATGATTATATTTTTTGATAATTATACATGAGCGAGCAAATATTTTCAGAAAATCATGAACAGAAAAGTGTTTTTTGGAAAACTGCAACAAAATATGCCTCAAATGCAAAAGAAGATGAAAATTTTGTAAACGAAATTGCATATTTGATGGTAACTTTGCATAGAACAGGGGCATAAAGACCGATTTATTTTATTATTTTCTCTACCTCTAAGGAACATTCTTCCATATCTTTGAAGGAATCCACAGAATACCATTTGGTATTTGTGAATTTTACCGTGTTTAGTATTCCTTTTTTGGCATAATCTGGAAATACTGTTTTTTCAATATCGCCTTTTTTTGGCAAGTCTTTTAACACTTTATTTGTAAGGTGGTATATTCCTGCATTCATCCAAACGTTTGAAATTTCTTTTTTTTCTCTAAATTTTGAAACTTTACCATCTTTTGTTTCCATAATACCAAATTTGGTTCTCAACTCAATTGCTGCAATAGAGTTTGGTAATTTTTTTAATTCTCTTAAATCAATATCAGTTATGGTATCTCCATTCAAAACAAAAAATGATTTGTCTTTGATTGATTTTCCAGCTTGTTTTATCGCTCCTCCTGTACCGAGAGGTGTTTTCTCTACTGAAAATTTTATTTTTATTCCAAAATTATCTTTAGTATCTAAAAAATGCTCAATCATTTCAGTTTTGTAACCAGTACAAATTATTATTTCATCAACATTGAATTGTTTTAGATATCTTATTTGCCACTCAATTATTGGCACGTTGTTTAGGGGAACTAGAGGCTTTGGAACATAATCTGTGATGGGCCTTAGGCGTTTTCCTCTCCCGCCTGCCAAAATAATTGCCTTCATCTTTTCTTCTTCTGTTTTTTGTCGTTATAACTTTAATTCATTTGAGGTATGATAACTTTCATTCTTTCTCAGTTAGGTAGTAATGAAGTTCTGTATAACATTCCTTACAATATTCTTGATCATCTGTATGTTCACAGTCATATACTTTAGTAGTCTCGTTTTCGCATTTTTTGCAAATAGGCATTTAGGATTTAATGGATGCTGCTTTTTTTATCTTTATTCCACCTAATGCCGCAATAATTGCACCGATGGCAATCAAGGCTCCTCCTTCTCCTGCCATTCTGGCCATGTTTTCTGATTCCATGGAAGATGTCAAGGACATTGCACCGCCAATTATTATGAGAGCTCCTGTGATTATGAGCATTATTCCCAGACCTTTGAAGGGTGGATTTTTTGCAATGAAAAACGCAATAAATGAAAGTATTATTGGTGGAAATCCAAATCCGATTCCTCTAGTCATGGCATCAAAAGGCAAAAATCCTTCACCTGCGCCCCCACCACCTACAAGAACGTCAATTCCGTAAATTACCAATAAGACTATCGATATTCCTGACAATACGTGTGGGATTGATACCATGTCTGTGATTCTTTTGAATTTATTAATAAACTTATGAATATTCTGGACAATTTGGCATTAGGAATGAAAATAATTTCCTAGAATTTTTTAATTTAAGGGAGTTGTTTGGAGGTTTTCTTTTATGGCTTCTAGTTTTTCTAAAAGATCCTTTATGGATTCGTTTTCACTTGCAACCAAATTCACATGGCCTAATTTCCTTTGAGGTTTGGAAATTTTTTTCCCATACATTTTCAAAAAGATATTTTCCTGAGAAATTTCTATAGGGTTATACTCGCCTTCAAATCCTCCAGAGCCTAAAATATTATACATTATAGTAGGTTTTACAAGTTTTATACTTCCTAACTCTAATCCTAAAATGGCTCTCAGATGTTGTTCAAATTGTGATGTCTCACTTGATTGCAATGTATGATGACCTGAATTATGAACTCTTGGTGCAATTTCGTTAATTAAAATTTCATCCTTATCTGTTACAAACATTTCAATTCCAAATACTCCTGCTCCTTTCAAAACTGACATTGTTGTTTGAGCGATTTTTTCTGCTAGTTTTGAAACGTTTTCTGAAACCCTTGCAGGTGCAATAGTTTGTCGTAAAATATTTTTTTCATGAATATTCTCCACTAAAGGATATGTTTTGATTTGCCCCTTTGTGTTTCTAGCAGCAATTACTGAAACTTCCATTTTGAATGGGACGAATTTTTCAAGCATTAGTTTTTGACCTTTGAAATAATCAAATGCCTTTGTAATTTCATCAGGACTGTCAATTTTGTAATTTCCTCTCCCATCATATGCATCACGTCTTGCCTTTAGAAGAGCTGGATATCCAAATTTTTCTAGTCCTTGGTGTAACTCATCAATGGAATTTATTTCAATAAAATCTGCTACAGATATGTTATTTTCAGACAGAAATGTTTTTTGTAGAAACTTATCTTGAATAATTCTTAATGTCTCTGGAGAAGGATCAATTTCGGCATTTACTTCTACTGATTTTAGGATATCACTGTCGCCTGATTCGATTTCATATGTGATGATGTCTGATTTTTCAGCTAATTCTTCTATGGCCTTTTTGTCCTTAAAATCCCCAATAATTTGCTCTGCACCTACTTGGGCAGCAGGACAATTTGGTGTTGGATCAAGCACTATTACCTTTGAGATGTGCTCAGGCATTTTTCTTGCATCTTCTGTGATCATCATGCCAAGCTGACCTCCTCCAATTATCCCCAAAATTTTTGCCATCAACATTTCAACAAATTGGGATTAAAAATAGCTAATGCTGATTTGCAAAAAGGTGGTCTATTTTTTATTCAATATAGATAATAACTGACCTTGTTTTTAGATTAGCATGACATTTTCAAAAAAACCTCTAGTGGGAATCATTATGGGTTCAAGCTCTGATAGTAGAATTATGAAAGGCGCAGCTGAAATTTTAGATGATTTTAAAGTACTACATGAAGATCAAATAGTGTCTGCTCACAGGACTCCTGCCAGATTATCCGAATATGCCACACATGCAGAAAAGATGGGGTTTAAGGTAATAATCGCTGGTGCAGGTGGTGCAGCTCATTTGCCTGGAATGATTGCATCTCATACAACGATTCCAGTAATTGGTGTCCCTATCTTGGTGTATAATGACAAACAAGCTAAAAAAACAGACAATTCAAAATTCTCCGCATTTGGTGGTTTGGATTCATTGTTATCCATCTCAGAAATGCCAACGGGGTCTCCAGTTGTAGCAGTTGGAGTAAATAAATCGGGAAATGCCGGAATCTATGCAGTAAAAATTTTGGCAAATGAATTTCCTGAACTAAAAAAGAAACTAAAACAGCACAAAACTACTCAACACGAATCTGTACTAAAGGAATCTGAAGAGCTAAAAAAGCAAGGCCTTTCTAAGTTTGTTCAAAAAAAATTCAAGTAAGAATTTTAAACTGAATATTTTTATTCTTAAATTCTTTAATTAGATTTTCAGTTTGTTCTTTTCCTGCAGTCTCTAGGCTTAGGGTAACTGATGCAGAACCTGCATTGATGTTAGAGCTTAACCTGTCGTGGACAACCTCTACGATATTGGCATTAGCTGCAGTGATTTCATCAACTATTTCTTTGAAGGCACCTGGGCGGTCAGGCAACAAGACAGAAATTTTAAGCAATCTTCCCATTGCTGCTAAACCCTTGTCTACAATTTGACCTAGCAAATACATGTCTATGTTGCCTCCTGCAAGAATTGAAACAACTTTCTTTCCGGGAGATGGCTTTTGTGAGATTAGATAGGCCAAACCAACAGCACCGGCTGGCTCAATGACTACTTTCATTCTCTCCATTAGGAGAAACATTGCTTTGGTAATTTCTGAATCATCAACAAGGACAATGTCGTCAATCATATCATTAATTATCGAAAAGGTGGTTTGACCTGGTACCTTCACTGATATTCCATCTGCTATTGTTCTTGCACCACCTACACTAGTTATGGAACCTTTTTTCCAAGATTCATACATGGATGGAAATGATCTTGATTGCACTCCAATTACTTTGA
>JBMSGE010000007.1:0-24082 GCA_049414205.1 Nitrosopumilaceae archaeon | reverse complement strand
TCTTTTGAAATAATAAATTAATTTTAGAGCATATCATATAGTCAACAAGAAAGGTAACAAGGTTTAACCTAGTTTAGACTAAAAGAAGAATAAAAAGAGATTAAAAAGTAGAAAAGTTCACTAGCTTCTCTTTGCAGTAATTGCAAGCCAGTAAATTAGACCTGGTGTTAAACCCACGATAAGTGGAATCCAAACGGGCCATCCGTCAACTGCTGATGCCATGAGATAAATCGAAAACTAATCCTATTTAAATCCATCCAGAGAGTCTGAATTTCATCATAGATCGGTAATGTAAGAAGTGGACTGGACGGGATTTGAACCCATGACCCCCCGCGTGCAAGGCGGGTATACTACCAGGCTATACTACCAGCCCACATGAAGAGTGGCTAGTCTGAGGATTTTAATTGTTGTCTTCTTGGCAAGAATTTTATTTGAAAAATATTTGTAATTTGTTATGGTATTACTAGAATCTCAAGTTAAATTAAAAGCTGGAGACAGTGCTCCAGAGTTTGAACTCTTAGGGATTGATGACAAAAAACACCAGTTAAGTGAGTTTAAGGGAAAAGAGGGAATTTTGATTATTTTCATGTGTAATCATTGCCCATACGTCAAAGCAAAGTTTGATGCTTTCAATGAATTATACGAAAAATTTGGAGATAAAATTGCAATAGTAGGAATCAATAGCAATGACTCTACTGATTACCCCGAAGATAGTTTTGAAAACATGAAAAAAACAGCAGATGAAAAGGGACTGAAATTCGATTATTTAGTTGATGATACTCAAGAAATCGCTAAAAAATATGGAGCAATGTGTACTCCAGATCCATTCTTGTTCAATAAAGAGGCAAAATTGATTTTCCATGGAAGAATAGACAACGCCATGAAACCAGATGATACAGCTACAGAAAAAACAATGGCAATCAATATTGAGAAAATGTTGTCAAATGAGAAAATAGAAAAGGACTTTGATCCTTCCATTGGCTGCTCAATCAAATGGATAGAAAATTAAACTTAAATGACTCATGCCTAGAGGTTGCATGAGGGCTCGTAGCTCAGCTTGGCTGGAGCGTTCGACTGATAATCGAAAGGTCATGAGTTCGAATCTCATCGGGCCCACTTTTTTTACTTTGAATTCTCAAAAACAGTTTCGGACCACTGTATAGCATCTTCAAATCTATCTGTCTGCAAGTCACAAGCAAGTTTTGCCTTTTTTTCCAATTTTCCACATAAAACTAGATTCATTTTTTTTCCAATTTTTTCTTTGATTGGTTTTATAGAGTCTGCAAAGAAATTAAGTCTCTCTTTGGTATTTGAAAAAACTAGAACTATCAAAATCCCCGATTTTTGCTTCCAGATTTTACTTACCAGTTTTTGAAAGTCCAGATCAAAAAGCACATTGATTGCAGATGACATGTCACCCAAATGAAAAACTGTCCATTCCTTTGAATGAAAAGAGACAGATGCTGCTTCAGATATCAAAGTGCTTTCAGGATCACCAGATATTACAATAATTTTCTTTTTTGAGTTTGGTTCTATAGGGATTTGATTAAGAATATGCAGTGAATCTGAGATTGTATTTCCAAGTAGTTTTGCCTCAGAGGTGCCTATTTTACCCTCATCATAAAGGTCTTGTACTGATTGAATTGCAGGTATTATTACTTCAATTGCCAATTTGTAGACAGATGCTTCTGAGTTGATGCAGTTTTTAATTAAGGAAAAAACTTGACGATCGGACCCCTTAAGTAAATAATCCAGATATTGTGATGCTACCTTAAAGTAATCATCAGGAAAAATGTAGGTTTCTTGTCCTGTTTCTAAAAACCATAGCGTTGTATTTCCAATAATTTTTTGGCGCAAAAATCCTTCTGCAGCTAAAACTTTGAGATACTTTGTCATGGTAATTCTATTAACATCTAGTTTTTGAGAAATTTCAATTCCAGACATTCCCATTTTGGAATCTTGCAATAATTCGATGAGTTTTTGTTTTAATTCATCAATTCGATATCCCTTTCCCATAATGATTTTTTATTCAGCTAATGTATAAAGACTAATTTCCATTGATTTGCGCCTAATTTGGTTTGAAATAAAACGTTATATAGATCAGTACCTTATTGTACGGTAAGAGGAAAGTAAATTGCCGAAAGCTGGGTTCAAATCAATAACTGTTTCAGAAAACGTTTATGATAAATTCCAAGAAGTTTATCAAAAGAATAAATCAGATTTGGCGATGAAAGGCGTCAATAGTTTTTCAGGTTATGTAACTTACATGTTAGAAGAGATGATGCAAAAGGACAAGACTTTTGCAAGATATGCTCCAAAGATAGAGAAAATTTCAGTCGATGATGATAGAGTGATACTAAAAGATAATATCAAAAATAGAATTGCAGAAGTGGCAGTCCAAAAAGGAGAATTATTCTGCCAACTTTGTGATGAGAAAGATTGTGTACATGTAGGTTTTGTATTTTCACTTCCAGATGTATATGAAGTCCTCAATGCCAGAGGAATAAAGCATCCAAAATAGAGCAGTGGAGGAGGTGGGATTTGAACCCACGAACTCCTGAGAGACAGGATCACCCATTATTTGATCTTAAGTCCTGCATGTCCAAAAGCATAAAATGCCTTCTTTGGCCAGGCTTGATTACTCCTCCAAAATGGTAAAAATGCCTGTGAAATTTAACAGTTTAGAGGTTTTTTCTCAAGAATGAAGAATTATAAGTATTTTCTACTGCGGTTTATCGTGCTTCGATAGCTCAGTCTGGTAGAGCGTTACATTGGTAATGTAAAGGTCGCGGGTTCAGATCCCGTTCGAAGCTTTAATAATTTTTAATTAAAAGTTCAAAATGTCCAGTTCTCTTTTTTGAATTAGAGTTGATTGACCGATTGGCTTCAATTTTTTTGATTTTCCATTGCTTGTCAGTGAACATATCGGCAACCTCTTGAGAATCAGAATTTGACAGTAGAACTTTACATCCTTTAGAATCTAAATCAAGACAGAGATTGGCAAGTCTTTTGAGATCAGTCATTGTGAAGGATTTATGGGTATAACTAGTGAAATTTGCTGTATCGCTTACTGGTTGGTATGGAGGATCAAAGTAAACCAAGTCTCCTTTTTTTGCATCATTCAGAACTGACTCAAAATCTCTGCATTTTATGGATACTTTACATGATTGTAGAACATGGCTTACAGAACGGATGTTTTCCTCATTAACGATATTCGGATTTGTATATTTTCCAAGTGGGACATTGAATTTACCTTTGCTATTTACACGATATAGTCCATTAAAGCAAGTCCTATTAAGGAAAAGCAGTCGAGATGTTTTTTCTACAGCACTTCTAGGATTGCTTTCACGTATTGCATAATAGTATGACTTTGAGTCTTTTTGATAATTTTTTGCGTGATTCTTTAGAGAATGAATTAGATCATTTGCTTTATCTCGAATGGTACTATAGGTTAGAACGAGATCAGAATTTAGGTCAGATATGTCACATTTTTGTCCATTTCTTTCAGATAGAATATGAAATAGTAATGCACCGCCTCCCAAAAAGGGCTCATAATAGGTACCCATTGTTTTAGGTAAATTCTCATTTAAGATCGGAATTAATTGTCGTTTTCCACCTGCCCATTTAACAAATGGTTTTGGAGTGGTCAGAAGTTGTTTGTACTGTTGCCTCACATGTATTAATCCCACTATTACATATCGTCAAAATAGGCAACAAAAGATCACAATATGTACAATATTTTTTAATCAAATTTCCTGAAGAGCTTAGAATACTCTAGGTTACAGCAATAAAATGAAAAGGAAAGGTTGGGTGTTTAGTCCCACTTTGACCATGCGGCCATCCACCTGTATGTCCAGGTATTTAGCTTACAACCAAGCGCTGCAAACGTTACTCCCAATACAGAACCTGCACCAGCACCTAAGGCGACTGGACTGTTATAGAACTTACCTACTTGCGGTTCTATCGGTGTCATGTATGGTGGTAATGTTGGTCTTGGATATTTGAAGGCCGTTTCTAGTGGGTCTGCCACTGTTATCAGGTTTATCATGTTGAACAATGGTAATGACATTCCTACCAATACTCCGCCCATCAGAATCAGTGAGTGTTTGTTCTTCTTTGTAGCCCAATATACAAGGTCAATCAGCATTGCTGATGGCAACCATATTGGTGTGACAATGAAGTCATATGGATATCCGAGTGCAAACCATGCACCTTTTGCTACCCATGTGTAAACTGTCATGATGAGGCCGTAGTATGTTGCTGTTCCTGGAACGCCTGTAAATGTTAGGTAGTATGTTGCACCTACAACAAGCATCAACGTTTGAGATATAGAGAATACCGTAAACGATGTCCAAGCCCAGTCAGTATAGAAAATGTAGTCACCTGCGTTAATTGTTAACAGTGTTGAGTTAACTGCAACTACTACTATGAATAAGTAGTGAGTACATCGTCTTAACCAGACCATATTGAGTTGAATAAAACGTCACTATATAAAATTTTAGAGAATTATGAAGATCGTTAACTTTTGATTAAGAGGAAAATGAAAAAGAAGATTTCTGAAGGATTGACCTTCTAGAATCCGACGAACATTGAGATTAGTACAGTTCCAATTGCAGTTCCGCCTACTGCGGCTGCAACTACACCATTACTGTTCTTATTGGAACCTTCTTGCATTACTTTAACACAGAAGATGTATCCAATTGCCTCAATAATTGTCAAAATTATGAACGCAAAGTGACCGCTGTTTGTTGGATATGCCCAAGGATAATAGAAGTATCCTGCTGCAGTTCCACCAAATGTTGCTGCCCATGCTGCTAAGTATGATGCTGTAATCATACCAGTCATGTTTTCGACGCGTTTACCTATCATTCGTTCTACGTCAGCACTGGATGATCCACCGCCACCGCCAGAACCGAATCCTTTAGGAAGAGTCATTCTGGAATTATAATATTCAGAATCCTTTTAAGTCTTTCTTAAACGAAAGGCCTAGTACGATCTACGTCTTTGTTAAAATAAAATAGAAAAAAGTGTGCATTTTGCACTTGTGTCTATGGAATTGATCTGCTGTACAATTTGCCTTCTAAGGCCATCTTGTACATCTCTGCTACGTACGGATTCTCACCTGGAGTTTCTGCTCCTAGTTCAACGAGTCTTGCATATACTCTAACTACGTATGCTAAGGCTCCCATGAATGCTACTACAACACCCATGTTGAACATCCAGTGATTTGGTACTGCAAAGATTTCCTCTACAAACCAGAAGTGCCACATCTCATTGACTCCAATTGTAAACATGGTTGCAAGGTAACCTAAGATGGTCATCTTTAATCCAGTGTTTATTGAGTTATTTGGACCTCTAAGAATAGGAATTCTTCTATCATACATTGCAGCTGCTGCCCATCCAAGTGGTAATGTGATGAAGTGGGAGTATAGCCACCAGTGTGCTGGTGTAAATGCACTGTCTCTGATAGATGTCTGATGTAGAGAGCCGTCGACGAAGTTATCTACTTCGACTGAGGCTGCAGTTGATCCCATAGCAATGACGATGAGCCAGAGTTTCTTTAGTCTCTGAATCTCAACTTCTTTTGGGATTAATGCGGGCATCTGTGCCATATGTCTAAACATGGTTGTTTGGCATATAAACCAAGAGTTTCAAAATCAATTTTTTTCTTATAATTTTATTATTATTTTAGATAATTTTTAGAAAAATTTATGTTTTTTAATTTTAAAATAAAGAATATTTTATACAAATTTTTCTCAATTTCAATGTTAATCATTAATGATAATCATGCTTGATCTATCGATCCTCGTCATCAAGGTAAAACATATAACGATGTGTATTATTTTTCAATCTATTAGGGATAACTATGGTCGAAAAAAAGATTTTCGTATTAGGACTTACCGTTGTTCTAGCTTTAGGAACACTTGGTTTCAACTGGGTTGAGACTATACTTCCAACAGCAGAAGCACACGGTGTCCAAGCACAACTCCAGAGTCGTTTCATCAGAATTGAAGATGAAACCTTCAACAGACAATCCCTACAGACTGGCGAGACTTTGACACTTCAAGGTACACTAGTTAGTCTTGTAGAAAGAGACCTTAGAGGATGGCTTTCCATTTTCTCAGAATCTACTAATGCAGGAAACAGATGGGAAATGCTGGCAAGAGACCCACCAGGCAATGTCTTTGATATTGCAGGTAACTCTGTCGTAGAATACTCATTGTCTGCAAAAGCACTTGAGGCAGGTGTATATCACGTACACACACAACTCAACGTCGATAAAGTAGGTCCAGGACTAGGTCCAGGTCAAACAGTAGTTGTAGAAGGTGACCCAATTATCAAACCAATTCCATACACCAACATCGCATATCAATCAATCATTATCGGTGTCGGTTATGTAATCACGTTTGCAACACGACCCTGGCAAGTAATCTAAACAATCCACCTTTTTCCTTTTAATTTTGATAAAGTTACGTTTAACGTAAATGGAAAATACACCAAGTTTTATCTCCTAGAAAAAAGATTTGATAATCATGTTGACTTTTAAAATTGAAAAATTAGATATTTTTCAAAGTTATTTTTTTGGCAAAGTTGAATTTAGAAATGACAAATACAAAGTAAATATTCAAAACCAAAAAAGAGGTAAAGTCCTGAAACTACCCTTTCCAATCAATTCCAAAAAAGAGCAATTTATTGTTCGATTTACAGGTCCAAACGATCTATTTGTAGAGGATTTCCTCCCATATCAAGGAGAATCAGAATGGCTGGAAATTGATTCAGATGCTATCACATATTTTCTAGCAGATCATCAGGATCAACTTGACACTATAGAGATAATGGATGATTAAGGGAAACGACTTTAAGTAATCTTCAGACAGAAAGCGTATGATTTGGCCTGGTATGGGAGACCCATACAAGAGAAAGAAGACTTTAAAATTTCTCATAATTACGGCTATAATCGGAATTTCAGTTGCAGCAGCAAGTACTTTGCTTCAACAAACTCTAAATGCAGACAATCCACTCAAAGTCTGCATAAATGATAGAACAACACCCTACAAAATTAAGGCGAGTTTGGAATTAATTGTGGATGGTCAAAAGGCAGAAATTCCTGCCAATATAGGAATTCAGGACGGAGATTGTAAGAGAACACTATACACAATAACTAACGATGGAACCATTTATGCAGAATGGGTTGAAGAATATCCTTTTGAAATAGGCCATTTCCTATGGATGTGGGATTTCCCTCTAAGAGATATGGACCAATCAAAGTCAAAAATGTACGTCAATGACAAGGAGTCTGAGCACTTTATCAATCATCCATTACAAGATGGATACCACTACAGAGCAGAATTCACTTCAAAAGCATATGATGAAGCAAAAGACAAAGACTTCCTTCCAGAACAATAAATTTTCAGACTTTAACAATTTTGAAAAAAATATGCATAAAGTATTCTTGTTAGTGACTAAAAATAATGAAAAGAAGAAAGGAAGTTATTTTACCAGTATTTACCGTTGTCTGGAATAAGACCGATACCTTCTCTTTCGAAGTGTCTGTCTAATTCATCGATCCATCTCTCACGGTTGTCCTTGTAAGACCATCCGTGTACACGTAACCAGAATGAGATAATTCCCAGAAGGAATATTGTGAACATCATGGTACCAAAGATGTAGATCATTACATCGTAGAATAATGGATCATAGTTTGGTCCTAATTGGCCTGTCACTGATGACAAGATGCTTAGGAAAGTTCCTACGATAGGAGTCATTGTATATTTTGGCTCAATTTCTGCGATATATACATTTCTGTTATTATCAAAAAGTACGAGATCAGTATCTCCATTAGGAGTTATCTAATAAAATAAGAAAAGTATGGTATTTGTTTATCCTCTACCCATTGCTGCGTATTTGCCAGATCTGCCTTTTATGAAGAAGGCTGCTGCAATACCACCAAAGATTGCTGCAGAAATTACTGCTGCACCACCTACACCACTTGCGTCAAGATAAGGTGTACCAGATCCTGATGCTGGGTTTGCTGCTGCAGCTTCAACTCTTCGTTTCTGAATTTCTAAAGCTTCTTCTAAGGTATATGCTCCGGTTTCTCCGTCTTGGCCTACGTTACCCATGTATTGTGCAAATGCAACTGAGCTTGCACCATAGTAACCTACGACAAATACAGCGATTAAGGATGCTGTTAAGAGTACTTTGCTATTCATACCGTTTACCTGTCGTTTTGAAGCCAGTGTACTTATTTAACTTTTATTCTGAACCCCAAATTTTGGAGAATATGTACGAGATCCGAATAAGTAACGTTTAATTTTGTTCTAAATTTAGTCGCATCATGGGAAGAATGCATACTCACAGACATGGAAAGGCACACTCTATTAGGCCAGCAACCCTACGTGCACCTTCATGGATATCTCTAGGTCCAAAAGAGGTCGAGGAGTTAGTTGTAAAGTATGCAAAAGATGGTTTGACTCCCAGTCAAATTGGAATCAAATTAAGAGATCAACATTCAATTCCGTTGATTAAACCAATTACAAAAAAAACTGTTGGAGAAATTCTCAAAGAAAATGATCTAATGGCCGAGATGCCAGAAGATTTAGAAAATATTGTGAAAAAAGCAGTAGGCCTTCAAAAACACCTCAAAGCAAACAAAGGAGATAGAAGAAATGTTAGATCCCTTGAATTAATTGAAGCCAAAGTCCACAGACTGTCTGTTTATTACAAAAGAATTGGACGAATTCCCCAAAACTGGAAATATAAATCCGTGGTAGCTCAATTAGAATAATGGCAAATTCTCTTGAAGAATCGCTTTCGTTTTTCAAAGATAAAATTTCAGACTGTATAAAATCTCAAAAATCAATTTCAGTTACCACCCACATAGATTGTGATGGTTTAACTTCAGGTAGTATTATCACCAAAGCCTTAATCAGAGCTGGAGCAAAATGTACATTGAGAACCTCCAAAGAATTTAGTCAAAATGTTATAGATTCTCTAAAAAATGATTCAAGAGATTTCCACGTCATAACAGATTTGGGTGGAGGATTTGCAGATAATTTAGACCAAAGTCTTGGAGAAGATTGGATAGTTTTAGATCATCACCAGATATCGGATACTGAGATGGATAATCCTAGGGCCATAAATTCATGGAAATATGGTATAGATGGGGGTACTGAGATTTGTGCTGGAGGAATGGCATATTTGGCTGCAATGTCTCTTGATGATAAAAATTCAGACCTTTCAGCAGTGGCAGTTGTTGCGGCTTTGGGAGACAGACAAGATCAAGGAGAGCGAAAATCATTTACAGGTAAAAATTTTGAGATTGCCAGTACTGCAAAGGAACAAGGTCTTTTAGATATTGATTTGGATTTACTTTTAGTCGGAAGAGAGACAAGGCCTCTACCAGATGCCCTTGCTTTTACCTCTCAGCCGTTTATAGAGGGACTTACTTGGAATAGAGATACATGCCTATCGTTGCTAAATTCGTCAGGAATTGAGCTAAAAGATGGTGGAAGGTGGAGAGTTCCAGCCGAATTAAATGAGGATGAAAAACGAATTGTAATTGAAGCAATTACAAAATTCACCTCAGGCAAAAATGCCACAGATATCATGTCAGAACTCATTGGATACACATACACATTTCCTAGAGAAGATAGGAGGAGTTTTTTACGAGATGGAAGAGAATTTTCCACCATGTTAAACTCCTGTGGAAGAATCAGTAAATCAGGAGTGGGGATGGCAATCTGTATGGGAGATAGAAATAAGATCCTAAGAGAAGGAGAAACTATCCTTACAGAATATCGTAAATTAATTCGAGAATACATGAATGTATTAACCAATGAAAGATGGAGAATTTCTGAAAGCGATACTTGTGTTATGGTGAATGGAGAAGGAGTGGTCCCTGAGACCATGACTGGTACTATTTCCTCTTTGATAGCAGGATCACCCAAAAATTCTGGAAAAATAATTATTTTGAGAACAAAAGGTGAAGAAAACACTATCAAGTTTTCATCAAGAAAATCGTTTGGTTGCAAGTCATCAATTAACCTTAGTCAATTAATGAAGACAGGGGCTGAGAAATTTGATGGGATAGGAGGAGGGCATGATGCTGCTGCAGGTGCAAAAATAACTAAAGACAAATTAAATGACTTTTTAGATTATTTAGATGTAAATGTCGTTAACTTGTCAAGTCCAAATAGTTCTGGATAATTTATCAAAAGAAAAGGCTCAGACTGTGAAAAAAGCCCTAGATCCTGACAATGTGAATTTCCCTCAAGGCCTAAGTCTTATTGTTGAGAATATTGATAACAAGCTTGTTTTTAATTTTGAAAATGAGGATGATATGAAGAAATTGATTGGTACTGTTGATGAGGTCTTGGCTCATGTTCAGGTTGCTTTGAAGGTGATTGAATAATGCTAGATCCCAAACTAATCAAAGAAAACCCACAGGTCATTCAAGATATGCTAAAGGCAAGAAATGTTGAATTTGACCTAGAAGGGCTTGTAGATTCAGATAAGAAAAGAAGAGACTTTATTTTAAAAACAGATGAATTAAGAAAGAAGAAAAACAAAGTTGCCTTGGAAATTGCTCAAAAAAAGAAGGCAGGAGAAGATGCTACACAGATTCTAAATGAAATGAAGCAAGTGTCTCAAGAATTATCCACTTTAGAATCATCGCAGATAGAAATTGAAGAAAAATACAAAAGATTAGCATTTTCTATTCCCAATCTGATTCATGATACAGTCCCAATTGGTAAGGATGATTCGGCCAACAAGGAAGTAAAAAAATGGGGGACAATTCCAGAATTTGATTTCAAAATAAATGATCATATTGACATCTCAGAGAATCTAGATCTTGTGGATTTGGAAAGAGCAGCAAAAGTAGCAGGTGCAAGATTTTATTATTTGAAAAATGACTTGGTAAGACTTAATCAGGCTTTAATCCACTATGCCTTGGAATTTTTATCTGGAAAAAAATATTCTCTTGTCCAACCCCCATACATGATTAATTATCAATCAATGGAGGGTGCTGTGATTACAGATGATTTTGAAGAAGTGATTTACAAAATTGAAGATGAGGATCTTTACATGATTGGTACATCAGAGCATGCCATGGCAGCAATGCATTCTAAAGAGATAATCGAGGGAAAAGATTTACCTTTAAGATATGCTGGCGTAAGCCCCTGTTTTAGAAAAGAGGCAGGAGCTCATGGAAGAGACCAAAAAGGAATTTTTAGAGTTCATCAGTTTGATAAGATAGAGCAGTTTGTATTTACTCGCCCAGAAGATTCATGGAAAGAACATGAAAGAATGCTGGAGATTGCCGAAGAATTTTATCAAAATTTGCAGATTCCTTACCGAGTAATGTTGCTTTCCTCAGCAGATATGGGTAAAATTTCTGCCAAGACTTATGATATTGAAGCCTGGATGGCCGGTCAAAATGCCTACAGAGAGATAGTTTCTTGCTCTAATTGTTTGGACTTTCAATCAAGAAGATTAAAGATCAGGTATAGAGAGAAAACAAATGAGGAGACAAGTTATCTACACACCTTAAACAGTACTCTAATTGCCACTTCTAGAATTCTTGTTTCTATTATGGAGAATTTCCAAACCAAAGATGGGCACATTGCAATTCCTTCTGTTTTGCAAAAATACATGGGTCAAACCACCATCTAGTCGCATACCCTTATATTTTGGATTCAAAGGTCGATAATAATTGGCACGTAGAAAAGGTCGAGTAAAGGACAAGTGGAGAGAAAAGAGATGGATTACAGTAAATGCTCCAGATTCATTTAACAACGTTCCAATAGCATATGTTCCAATTACAGATGATGAAAATGCATCTGGTAGAGTTTTAGAAGTTACTTTGTACGATATTTTGAAAGGAGATCCTTCACAACATCAATACAAAATGTATTTCCAATTAGACAAAGTAGAAGATGATAAAGCAAGTTCTATTTTTAAAAGATTTGAATATTCAAAAGAATTTTTGAGAAGTCTAGTCCGACGTGGTTCGTCCAAAATTAATTTCATTATCGATGTCAAGACAAAAGATGGATACATTTTCAGAATTAAGGTTATAGCACTTACACATAGACAACTTAACACATCAAGAAAACATGCATTAAGATTAATCGCCAGAGACATAATAAATAAAACAATTCCAGAAATGACAATTGATCAATTTGTGCAGGCTACTTGTTATGGTAAAATTAATTCCGATATCATGGCAGCTGCAAAAAAAGTAATTAGAATTAGACATGTGGGTCTTGAGAAAGTAAAACTAATCAGAACTGCAGATAAAGAAATAGCACTACTTGAAGCTTAATCAAAAAATAGTTCCTGTTTACTAATATGGCAAAATTAGAAGTAACCATAGATGTAATTATTCACGCTACTGAAGACATTGAGAAATTCTATGAGTGTTTTAGCGAAATGTTTGGATTGGAAAAGGAGATTTTTTCAATATCCCAAGTTATCGGTCATTTTGATAATCCGATTACTACTATTAGAGCAAAGATAACAAAAAAAGAGGCTTCAGGTTTTTTAGCAAAATTTTTGGAGAAAATATCCCAAAACCAAAAAAAGGAAATTATCGAACAAATTGAAGAAAGAACTGAAAATTCCACATTCTATCTTCGATTAGATAAACAGAAGTTTATTCAAGGAAATATTGAATTTAGAGAAAAGGAGGCAATTAGACTTAAAATTCATACTCCAGTATACAACAAAAAAGATACAGTCAAAGTTTTCAGCGAAATTTTTCAAAAAGTCACCTAGATTAAATAGGTACAATTTGCTAAAGTGACTTGGGAATGAGGAGATAACAGCCGCTCCAGTCTGAGCAAAAGCCATGAAGACGCCGCGACGAACCGACCCCAATTTTAAATCGATCTTGGCACCTACAATTCATCATATGCAAGTATAGTATTATTTTAAATACCGTTTAACGACGATTTCTATTATGGTAGATTATGATGTAATAGTTGCTGGTGGAGGTTTAACAGGAACTATTGCAGCACAAGCAATTGCACATTATTCAAATCAGAATTTGAAAATCTTGTCCATTGATAGAAATCCAGAAATTTATCCTGGAAGAAAATCATTATCTGGTTGGACTTGTGGTGATGCTTGTTCCAAAGAAGCAGTAGACTATATGACTGAGAGAATCAAAGTACAATGGACTAGACCAGAAATTGAGCATGATGTAAAAGGCGTTATGGCATTTTCGCCAGACAAAGAAACGGCAATCCCATTTGATGGGGCAGGATATATGCTCAATAGACAAAAACTACCTGAAATACAAAATGAACGAGCAAAAAAAATGGGCGTAGATTTTGATTTTGAAATTAATCTTACAGGTTTAATCTATGATGGTCAACAGGTAATAGGAGTACAAGGAATCAACAACAAAACAAAAGAGCCTTACAAAAAGACTGCAAAAATCGTAGTCGATGCCACAGGTGTTACCTCTATGCTGAGAAATACTTTGAAGAATTCTAACAAAATAGAGAAGCGCATAGACAGAAGAGATTTAGAATCAACTGGAAGGTACATCATGTATTTCAAACCAGAAACAAAAGATCTCACAGAGTTTGATCCTGATTATTGTATAATTCACTTAGATCAAGATATTGCACCTGGTGGATATGGATGGGTTTTTCCCAAAGGTGATAAGAAAGTCAACATTGGTTTAGGAGTTGAAAAAACATTATTGGAAAAAAGAAATGCAAGATTAAACAAAAAAGATAATGTTCAATCATTAATGCAAGAATATCTTCAAAGAAACAAAGTCATTAAGCATGCAGAATTATCACAAGACCCAGAAGATATTCACAATAATTCAGGGATTTTCCAAGTTTCGGTTAGAAGACAAAATGATTGTCTTGTATCGGGGGGTTACATGCTAGTTGGAGATTCTGCTTGGATGCCAAAACCCATTGATGCCGGAGGAATTGGCCCTGCATTGATTGCTGGAACAGTTATTGGAAATAATGTAGTTCAAGCAATTGAGCAAAATGATGTTTCAGAAAAAAATCTCTGGCAATATAATCTTGATTTCATTAAAGAGTATGGATACAAGACCGCAGGATTGGAACTTTTCAGAAGGCTAGTTCAAAATTTGACAAACGACCAAATTAGTTATGGAATGAAGCACTTTTTGGGAAATATGGATGTAGAGTCTATTAGTAAAGGAGAACATCCTGACTTTTCTGGACTAGGAAAAGTTGGAATGATTATACGTGGAATTTTGAATAAAACCGTTGCAGAGGGACTCAGATACACCTCTGGGAAAAATCAATGGTTAGTTGAACATTATCACAATTATCCAAAAGATCCATCTGGATTTGAAGAATGGAATAAAACCTTACACAAGACACTTGAGGAGTCTTTTGCAAAAATAGAATCCTTTGGAAATAAGATCTAAAATTAAATATTGTGAGAATCATTATTTGTTAATTGTCTGAGGCACCTTATCTTGATTGGAATAATTCTATTCAGATACTAAACAAAGCGTACGACGCTAATCTTTTTGTAATTATTATCGGTCCTAAGGGAACAGGAAAGACATCATTAGTGAGAGATTTTGCAAGAAGTAAAGGAGCCAAGCTTGAATCAATTAACTTTAGTTTGAGAACTAGAGAGAGTCATTTGGTTGGAACTAAGACCCTTACGGATGGTACTGTAAGTTTTGATGAAGGTATTTTGATCAAATCCATGAGAGAGGGAACTATGTTGTATTTGGATGAGATTAATTCAGCAGAAGCAGATGTGCTTTTGAGATTAGATGAGGCACTTGATGACAGACGTCAAATTGTATTGAAGGAATCAACTGGAGAGGTTGTAAAAGCAAAGGAGGGATGGTTTGTAGTTGCCACAATAAATCCACTTACCCATAGTGGAACAAAGGAGCTTCCACCGCAACTACTCAGTAGATTCCCAGTTAGAATCAGTATGGAGTATCCCTCTGAAGACATTGAATTAGAAATTGTAAAAAAATATGTTTCAAGTGATTTTGAATCAGAATTAATTCAAGGAATCAAACTGGCAAACACCCTACGACAGGCAGCAGCAGTTGAAGAATTATTTTATTCCCCGAGTCTAAGAGAAACAATAGCTTTTGGAAAATTACTGGATAAAGGAACCACCGCAAAGGAGGCTGCTACAATAGTTTTCGGAAATGTTTACACTCAGTGGGGAAATATTGAACATCAAAAAGTAAAAGACATCATAACCTCAATGTTTGGTAATTAGATGCAATCCTTAGAATTACGAAATGAGACACTAATAGAAATTGCAACTTTTTTAGTAAGAAGATGGTCTGAAAATGATGACATTAGAGTAGAGTTTTCAGATAAAGTTGAGACAAGAACTAGACTTTCAGAAAATAAAGTGATTTTAACTCCATTAGAAAAAAGAATTGGTAGTTATTTTCACAGATATAGACAATTTAGAACCTCGTTATGGTACGAAGCAATGCGAATCAGGTTTTGTAAAAAAATTCTTAGCAATGATCACGCCTTTGGATTTATTCTAAATACTCTAGAAACTCGAAGAATTGAGTATCTAGGTAGGAAGATTTGGAGAGGGATGGATGAAGAAATTATTTTTAATTATTCATTTTTGCTTGTTGCCAGACCACAATTACACACCGTTTATGGCAAGGCCCGAATAGTAGAGGCTTTTTATCAGTACTTTATGTTTGGAGCCATAAAAGGAGAGATTCAATCCAGTTACTTTGAGAAGATAAAAAAAGCATCAGAATTTGGACGAATGATTGTTGATGAAGCAATTGAGAAAGAATACGATACTGAATGGCTTGAAAAAAAGGTCAATGAAATAATAAAAATTTTAGATATTGATTCTCTTATGACAGTACCTGTTTCTTTACCCTTCATGAAAGCAGGGATGGCCTTAACTGAAGAAGAATTATTGAAATTTTTGACAGTAATTTCAAAAAACAAAGAAGGTGATTTCGGGAAGACAGACCCCAAAGCAGCTCTTAGTGGGGATAATGTGTATGAAGAATACAAAATTTTGTTAAACGAAAATAAGAAAAGTGATAACAAAGGCCTAACGCCTGAAACCATAGGATTGCAAATCCCTGCAACCAATAATGTAGATGAAACAAAAATTTATGATTTGAGTTTGATTAATAATTTGAAAACAAAATTCAAAGAATGGAAGTCAGGGTGGAAGGAACAACACCTGAGAAGTGGAGATGAGTTTGATGAAGAACAATTCATTGAAGGAAATGAACCATTTTTTACAGATGTAAAAAAATCAATAAAGACCAAAGTTGTGATTTTACTAGACCACTCATCAAGTATTGCCTCTGATGCAGTAGAATACAAAAAAGCAACATTAGCTCTTTGTGAGGTTTTATCTTACCTTAAAGTAAAATTTGCAGTTTATGCATTTAGTACTCAAAATAGAGCAGTTGTCTGCTGGCAGATAAAATCAGACAATGTTAAATGGAATACAATTAGTGCAAAAAAATTAGCACAAATTGTTGCAAATGGATCAACGCCATTAGCTGAAGTATATGGTAAAATGTTTCCTGTTTTACAATCAAGAAGACCAGATATTTTTTTGACTTTAACTGATGGTGAGCCCTCTGATCCTAACGCAGTTAGAAATATGACCAAATCTTTGAAGGGATTAGGAATAAAGATGGTTGCCCTAGGTTTAGGTCCAAATACAATTAGAGCAACAACAATTGCAGAAAATCTCAAACATTTGGGATATGAGAGAACTTTGGCAGTAAGCAGATTAAGAGATATTCCAAGTAAGGTTATCAGGATTTTAGAAGGATAATAGCATAATTGAATTGAGTAGACGTTACAATATCAGATATTTTATATGAGATTACGAAACGTGAGATTTTAGAGGGAATGATTTTTGGAAGAAAGTAATGTAGACAATGTTTTGCTTGAGAAGTTTGAGCAAGAAATATGGAGTAAAATTCCACATTTAGAAGGGGAGAAAATCGTTAATGCTACGCCACTAATTGATCTTACTGAAGATTTGAAAGAGTGTGCTAAAAGCATCTATAAGATAAATCTCGATGATAAGGATCTAAAAGTGTATGGCAAGTTTGATTCGACATTACTCAGCGGTTCAATCAAAGTTAGAGCTGCTACTCACATCATACATAATGCAATTGTTTCTGGAAACCTGAGAGGAAATCAAACAGTTATCGAAGCTACTTCTGGAAATTTTGGAATTGCACTTGGGCAATTATCAAAACTTGGAGTTAATGTTGTTGCACTTGTTTCAAGAAAATTACAAGAAGGAGTCTTCAAAGAATTAAGAAATGAAAAAATTCGAATCATGGATCTGGATATGGATATTTGTCCAGCCCCGGGAATGGAAAATAAAGCAAATGAATTAGCTGCTAAAGCAACTGCAGGAAATGTGAGATCACAATTATCAGAACTTGGATTTAATCCTGAAATTTTTGATGAAAATATTGAAGAGATAGAGACATTACTTGCTAAACAAGACATAATTAATTTGGCGAGATTTCTGGCAAAGATTTACGATTTATTCTGTCCAAAACAATATGATAATGAATTGAATATTGATGTGCATAGAACCGTTACTGCCCCTGAAATTGACCAGCAATTACATGAAAAAGGAGACTCTTTAGAAGATTATCAAATCTTTTGTTCATTTGGAACGGGCGGTACTTCTGGGGGTTTGAGCCAATATATTGGTGAAAAATATGATAAGAAATCAATTCATGTTGTTTTTCCTGTTCCAGGTCAAGATGTTGCAGGAATTAGAACAAAAGCTAAAGCTCTGGGATTGAGGCTATACAAGCCTGAAACATTTGCAGCAGAGCATGAAGTTGATTATGAGAAAGCTAAATTCCTTCTAAAGTTTTTTGTGGATAAAGGTCATGATATAGGCGAAAGTACAGCTTTAGAGTTGTACTCTGCAATGGAAATGGCAAATTCAGGTAATGCTAGAAAATTTGTGGTGATAGTAGCTGATGGCATTGATAAATACAAAAAGAATTTTGATCAAATATCAAAAAACCAAGTACCCATGAATATTTCTCTAGAAGATGCAGCATCAGTTGCAAGCGATTATGACAAAATTATTTGGGTTCATACTCAGTACACTCCTCGTGAGGAAGGAATAGAAATCATTGCAAAATCATTAGGAGTAGATAAATCTAAAATTTCAGTACCAAAAGCTAGAACCATTAATGAATTGTTGACAAGACAGGAAATTCCAGAGGACCTCAGTAAAGAGCTAGATGGTTCTAAAGGTAAATCATTGTTGGTATGTATGGCTGGAAATACTTCTTTAATGACAGCACAAGTCCTAGCAAGTAAAGGAATTGTTACTCAAAGTTTGAATGGCGGAATAACAAATTTGCCAGAAGGAAGAGGTAAAAATCCGGGCGAATATATTCAGATAGCTAGAGAATAATATTTTGAAATGTCTATCAGTATCTCAACCATTTGCTGATCTAATAATTACAGGAAAGAAAACTATAGAGTTAAGAAAATGGAATACAAATTTTCGTGGTGAATTTTTAATTCATGCTCCACTCAAAGTTCGGAATGACGATTGTAAGAGATTAAAATTGAATAAAAAATTTGTCAGAGGAGCTATAGTAGGTAAAGCTACAATTTATGATGTTAAAAAATATAATTCAATCAAGGAGTTACAGAAAGATAAAAAATCTCATTATGCTTCTCAAGATTTAGAAAATAAAAAATTTGGATTTATGTTAAAAAATGCAAAACAGTTTAGAATTCCAATTCCATGTAAAGGAAGATTGGGTTTGTTTGATGTGGAATTGCCAAAGATGGTTATCAAAAAAAAAGACATTGTCACAGAAATTATGGATGAAGAAACTCGTTATCAGTGGATAGGACATCATTAAAAAAATCGTAAAAAATCTCGCTACTATATATAAAGGCCCTATTTAAAGACCCTCGATATGCCTGAGACTAAGCCTATTGTTAGTGTGGAAAACGTAGTGGCCTCTGCATCAATAGACCAAAAAATTGATCTCAACGAAATAACTGAGAAATTCCCAGACACTGAATATCATCCAGAGCAATTTCCAGGATTAGTATTTAGATTAAAAGTTCCCAGAACTGCCACATTGATTTTTCGAACAGGTAAAATGGTTTGTACTGGAGCTAAATCAGAAGAGCTTGCAGTAAAAGCCGTTAACACAGTAGTTCAAAAATTAAGAAAAGGGAAGATCAAAATAAAAAAAGATGCCATAATTACAGTACAAAATATTGTAGCGGCAATCAACTTGGGTGGAAAAATACATCTAGAAAAAGCAGCAAGAACATTACCTCGAAGCATGTATGAACCAGAACAATTTCCAGGGTTAATCCATAGAATGGTAGAACCAAAAACCGTAATTTTGTTATTTGCCTCAGGAAAGCTTGTTTGTACTGGAGCTAAAAAAGAATCAGATGTGTATCGTTCTGTACATAATTTACATGCCTTGTTAGAAGAAAAAAATCTAATGATTTATGATCAATAATTTCAATTCATTGATAAATTACGACAATAATATTGAAACTAATGGAAAACGAAAAACTAGAACAACAAAAAAAGAATTTCACACCAGATAAAGGATTTAATCTAGTTGGCATAGATTATTTTGATAATCCTGATGGACAGCTATACCTTATTGAGAATTTTGAAATGTATCAGGACGCACTAAATGCTAAAAAAGATAGAAAAAAACCAGAGGAATATTTGATTTTGTATAAAGGTCCAGGTGGAGAATACCTATCTCGCTGAAATACTAAGTATCATAACTTTATTTTTTTATACAAATCATTTTATCATCATGTAGATCGATTTTTTCTTTGTGAGTAATGAAACCAGTGATTTAATAGACAATCTCTATGAAAAAGAATCGTTTCCCAATCCAAATTCTCATGCCAATCAAATAGTAAGAAAAAGTCCCAGTGCAAAATATCAGGTTTTTGATAAGGAAGAATTTACTCGCGGAAGAGAGGTTTTAGGAGAATTGATTGTTCATGGAATGATAGCCTCAGGAGGCACAGATATTGACTGGCTCATTGAGCATAATGGATGTTTTATTGTTCTTGAATTCAAAGGATTTCATAATGATAAAATCAATATCCCAAAAGGACAAATGATTGCATATGAAAAATTACATGAGAAATTAAATCAAGCTACAAAATGTTATTTGTATATTGTTGGCTGTGACGATATAGAATTTTCAAATCCAGATTCCATGATTTGGATCTTTGAGATGAATCAATGGAAAAATGGCATAATTCCCAAAACTACAAGAGACATCTATGACGAAAAAAACTCACATAACAAATACACTGTTTACCGTGAATATATGGAAGAGATTACTGTTGAGCGACTAAGAGAAATTATTGATTCTCATTGGAAAGAATTTGAATAGTTGTTATTCAATGGTAAACGTAGATTTTGTTTGTTCTGCATTACTTTCAGCAATTACTGTAAATGTTCCAGAAGATCCCCAAGCAGGACCACCTGCAAAGGTTAGTGTTGAGAATTGTCCATTTGCTTTTACATTTACTTGTTCAGACCAAACTATTTCATTTTCTGAATTTGTAATGGATAGATTAACCTGAGTTATCGAAGATTTGGAGTTTCCGGTAATTGAGATAATATCGCCTTTGTTATATGAAGGAAGATCTGTTTTTATGGAAAATGATTTTGGAGTACTTGAAGTTGGATCAATGTTTGTTGTAGGAGAAATACCAGGAGTTTCACTTAGAGATACGGCAGATATTATTATTACAGCCAAAACGGCAACGCCAATGCCAAGCATTAATTTATTATTTTTAGAATTAGATTTGGTAATTTTTGGAGGTTCGGAAAAAGTTTGCATTGTTTGAGGTGTGGGTGCAGGAGTAGGAACAACATCAGGAACTATTTCTTTTGGTGTTTCAACAGGTTTTTTCTTCATTGGAGGTTTTTTACCTAGATGTTTTTCAGCTAATTTTCGGACATAATTTCTCTCAAAATTACTAATTACCTCATTATTTTGGGCCGCCCTTAGAATTTGATCTAAAATACGCTTATCTCCAAATTCTTTATCTAGTAGGGCTTGAACATCATCCAAAATAGGATCAGACATACCTATGTTATTCTTTTAAGAGATTGTTTATGAAGTTACCGTGTTAAAGATTAGTGGATTGTTAGAGGCCAATATTTTGAGGATTTTTATGAAAACTAGCGAGAGTGAATTTTGTGCGCCTGGATAATCACCGTTCTGATATAGTCTTTGGCAGTAGAGTCTGTAACACCCATTTGTTTTGCTCTAAGAAAAAGATCCTTTTCTTTGGGATTTTGTAAATAGTATTTTAAAAGATAATTTAGACGATGGGATCTTTTTTCATCACTTTTCATAAAATTACTTTTAAAATCGGATTAAAAAGGTCAGAGGATTATGAAATAACCCAAATTCATAATGTATCATAATGTTGTCATTAAAACATATGATCTTTTTTAAACAATAGAGATTTAGGAATGCAAATGAAACGAGTAGAGGCAACTATACAAGCTGATAAAGTAGGTGCAGTTTCTGATGCAATAAAAGAGATAGTAGGAGGCTACACCGTATTAGAAGGAAACGGGCGTGGTTCTGGTAAAAGGCAAACAATGAGAGCTGGAAGAGGCACAGGTACGTTTGAAGCTGAGTATAACAAGGTGGCAACTGTCAGTACAATCGTTGATGACTCCCAAGTAGAAACAGTAGTTTCTGCCATTGCAAATGCAGCATTTACTGGAAGTAGTGGCGATGGAATTGTATCAATAGAAAACGTAGAAGATGTTCTTAACATTGCCTCAAAAAAGAGAGGAACTGAAGCCCTCTAATTATTTTATTTTAAATTCCTCCATAATTTGAAAAGATTTGCCTTGCAAGGAATAAGGTATGTCTTTTATGTATAAAATCTCTAGATTAACCAGATAAAATATGGGAGATGAAATTCCAAAAACTAGTTTCAAGGAGACATTAGAAGAAATCCTTTCTGAAAAAGAAATTAGATTTGCAGGATTTGTAAATATGCAAGGAAATTTGATTGAAGGTCAATTTCGTGTGGATGTGATACCATTTGAAAGTGATGAAGAACAACAAAAAATTTTCAGAGAGTTAGCATATCGTATTTCTACTAGAAAAAAATTTGATTATTCAATGGGTGCTGTAAAATATTCTGCATCAAGGAGGGAAAAATTGGTCATGATGAGCTTTCCTTTAAAAGAAATGATTCTCTTAATTACAGCAGAACCAAATGTGAATATTGACAGATTAGCATACAAAATAATTCAAATTCTTGGAAAAGATTGGAGTGAATTTCATGGAGAGTAAATCTGTTTAATTTTTTGTAAAAATTAATACATATTTTCAATTAATTTGAAAATAAGGTAATAAACAATAATCAGGATAGATAGACATGGTTTTACAAATCAGGTCCATCTTTGGGTGTGCACATCAAAATAGAAAAATTCAATCCAAACTACTATTTGAAAGGGGCCTAGAGGTTCCAGCTTTATTTTGCGAAGATTGTTGTGATATTTGTAGTGATTGTGGAACCCTATCAAAAACTAAATTGCATAATGATTTGCAATTGTGTGATTACTGTTATTCCAAAAATAAATGAAAATCAAGATTCTTGTTCTGCTATTACATTCAAAGTCATACTGGTTCTAATATGAACCAAGATTCTAATGGTTTTGGTCATTACATTTTTTCTGAATCCAGATCACAGTTCATCAAGACACATGATTTGGCCAAAATAATAATTCTGTTATTCTTGTCCTTCTATGCCCATTAAAGTTAAGGTTGATCGAATTTTGGGAATTTTTCTGATTTTCCAAGTTATAGTTTCACGAAGTTTTTCAACTTGATCTGATTGGACTTTTGCCAAAATATCATAAGCCCCAAAGGTACCATGAACCTCTTTTACTCCATCAATAGATTTCAGCTCCGAAATAACAGCTTCCTCAGAACCAAGTTCACAGTTGATGAGAACGTATCCTGTCGCCATTTTATTGTATATCTCCTAATTTCATAAATAATGATTACACTTCAAATATATAAATAATAATCTAATTTTATCAAACAATTATAAGAAAAGATCTATGTATAATAAAAATTTATTAGTTGAAATTAAGAGGAAAGTTTTAGATTATTATTATAATTTGTAAGCATCTTTCATAACTTTTTCAAGTTCTTCGATATTTTTGGTAAAAGTTATTTTTGATCTGATTTGTGAGCCACCAGAAATGCCTTTTGTAAATCTCATGGCCTGACCCTTGATATTTGCAAATTTTATTTTGTATTTTTTTGTTAGTTGAAGGTATTCAAAAAATGAATCCAGTTTGTCTTTAAACGAATATTCTTTGTATGTGCCAGTTTTGAGATAATCATTTATTTGTTCAAATAAGAATGGGTTTCCCATTGCACCTCTTCCAATCATTACATAATCACAGTTAGTTTCATCAAGCATTTTTTTTGCATCCTCAGGGGTTGTAATATCACCATTTCCAACAATAGGAATTTTTGAGATTTCTTTTAATTCCTTAATCATTTTCCAATCAGCATCTCCAGAATATCCTTGGCTTACCGTTCGTGGATGTAAAGTGATCATTTCAATTCCTTCATCTTCTGCAATTTGTGCAACGTCTTTGAACAAATAGCGACTTGCATCAGTAACTCCAAGTCTAAACTTTAGAGTTACTGGTTTTTTTACCGCATTTACTAAAGTGGTAAAGATTTGTTTTGTGAGATTACTTTCTTGTAGAAGGGCACCGCCTGCCATTTGTCGTGTTACATGAGGGGCAGGGCAACCCATGTTATAATCAATGATGTCAAAAAATGGTTCCACTATTTTTGCTGCTTTTTCCAGAGCCTCAAGATTCGAACCAAACAATTGAACAGATAATGGTCTCTCAGTTTCAGAATATTCCAAAAATTCTTGAATGGTTTTTTTGTTTTCTTTTAGTTGTTTTTCTTTAGCAATTATACTATGAATATTGGTAAATTCTGTTACTACTAATCCGGCACCAAATTGTTTGCATTGTA
>JBMSGE010000006.1:0-24471 GCA_049414205.1 Nitrosopumilaceae archaeon | reverse complement strand
CACCTCTCAAAAAGAAAACCATTCCGTCATGGATAAAAAATACTGTAAAAACTAAGAAATTTTCAAGTAGTGATTTTGAAATTAAATCAAAAAAGAAGCAAGTCAATGTAAGTACGATATTTATGCAGACTGAAATTATCACCAAACTTGGATCTTCTGAATTAGATGTATCTGATGGTAAAGTAAATTCTTCACTTGACAAGGATATATGGAAAGTAGCAGCATTTGATAGGATACATGGAACCAAAAACCATGTAGTGGGATTTTTAGAGAATTTTGGAGCAAACATAGGTGCGTTTGCTTCAACTTGGAGTTTTCATGAAAATGATTTGATTGTTATTGGCTCAAATGATTCGGATATGGCCCTTGCCGCAAATACATTACGAAAGACTCAGGGTGGGTTAGTAGTGGTAAGTTCTGGAAAAACTCAGGCTCTACTACCATTACCTCTTGCAGGAATCATTTCGACTGATTCTTTTGATAAGGTTTCATCAAATTTTGAGAATGTCAATAATAGTATAGTTGATTCGGGATGTAAATTTTCAAGGCCACATCTAATTCCACTATTTCTACCGTTTTTGGCTTTACCCTCTGTAAGAATTCTTTCAAGAGGAATTGTTGATGTCAAAAAAAGAGCATACATCAACCCGATCAGCTAAGTAATATTAAAAAGGGGGATTCAGGGGATTGAAGCTGAATCTTAATGGCATCAATTCAACAAGGACCAAATGGACCTGTATTAGTTCTAAAGGAGAGTGCGTTACAACAAAAAGGTAAAGATGCTCAACAAAACAATATTGCTGCTGCAAAATTGGTAGCAAATTTGGTTAAAAGTAGCCTTGGCCCACGTGGTCTAGATAAAATGTTAGTTGATTCCTTAGGAGATGTTACCATTACAAATGATGGGGCAACAATTTTGAAAGAAATCGATGTCCAGCATCCAGCCGCAAAAATGATGGTTGAAATCTCAAAAACCGTTGATAATGAAGTTGGAGATGGAACTACTTCCTCAGTAGTTTTTGGAGGAACTCTTTTGGCAAAGGCTGAAGAGCTACTGAAAAAGGATGTTCATGCCTCAGTAATAGTTGATGGTTATCAGGCAGCATCAGAAAAAACATTAGAAATTTACTCAGAAATGGCCAAGAAAATCAAACCTGACGATAAAGAATCATTATTAAAAATTGCAGTAACCAGTATGGAATCAAAATTAATTTCTGAAGACAGTGACACTTTATCTAAAGTGGTTGTTGATTCTATCCTAAGTATAGCTACCAAGAAAGGTGATGCCTATGCTGTAGATCTTGACAATATCAAAGTAGAAAAGAAAACAGGTGGTTCTATACAAGATACACAAATTGTCAAAGGTATAGTTTTGGACAAAGAAATAGTCCATAGTGGTATGCCAACTCGTATTGAACATGCAAAAATTGCTCTTCTAAACACTGCTCTTGAAATAGAAAAAACTGAAATGAGTTCTGAAATTAGAATTTCAGATCCAACACAAATGCAGATGTTCCTAGAAGAGGAAAATAGAATGCTAAAAACTATGGTTGACAAACTACATGACATTGGATGCAATGTCTTGATTTGTCAAAAAGGCATTGATGATATTGCTCAACATTATCTCGCTAAATACGGAATTTTGGCCGTTCGTCGTGTGAAAGAAAGCGACATGATAAAACTTGGAAAAGCAACAGGCGGTCGTGTTTCAGCAAATCTTGAAGATCTTACGGAAAAAGATCTTGGAGCTGCAAATCTAGTTCATCAAAAGAAAGTAGAATCTGACAAATGGGTTTTCATAGAAGGTTGTAGAAATCCTCAATCTGTTACCATGCTAATCAGAGGTGGATCTCAGAGAGTAATTGATGAGGTTGACCGTTCAATTCATGATTCTCTTATGGTCGTAAAGGATGTAATTGAAAAACCTGAAATTGTCGCAGGCGGTGGCGCACCAGAATCATATGCTGCATCACTTCTAAAAGATTGGGCTGATAACTTTGATGGCAGAGAACAACTTGCAATTAAAAAATACGCAGAAGCTCTTGAGATTATTCCTTTAACTATTTCTGAAAATGCAGGTATGGATCCAATTGATACAATGGCAAAACTAAGAGCAAAACAAAGTCAGGGTAGAAAATGGACTGGAATTGATGCTAAAAATACTAGGATTGCAGATATGTTATCAATTGATGTAGTAGAGCCAATTGCAGTAAAGGAACAAATCATAAAATCTGCAACAGAGGCAGCTTGCATGATTCTTAGAATCGATGATGTAATTGCAAGTTCAGGTGCACCTGGCGGAATGCCAGGATAGTAGAAATTCCTCCTGAAAACTTAAGCATTCTTACTCATTAGATGTTTTGTGCATAAAATAGGAATAGATTTGGGTGGAACTAAAATTGAAGGAATACTTCTTGATGATTCTCTGAATACTGTTCAACGAATTAGAGTTCCAACACCAAAAGAAAATTATCGAGAAATAATAAATCAGATCTCTTCTTTGGTAAACGAGCTTTCACAAAGCATCAATGATTTCACGGTTGGTATTTGTACTCCTGGCGCAATATCAAAAAAAACTGGATTGCTAAAAAACAGTAATACTCAATGTTTGATAGGACTTCCTCTGAAAGAAGATCTTGAACAAAAACTTGAAAAAAAAATTATGATAGAAAATGATGCAAATTGTTTTGCAATATCAGAGGCGAATATGGGATGTGCAAAAAACCATTCAGTTGTTTTTGGTGTAATTATGGGAACAGGTGTAGGAGGAGGAATTATTATTGATGGAAAAATTCATCATGGCAGAACAAACATTGCAGGAGAATGGGGACACCACACCTTATACAAAAATGGAAATCAGTGTTATTGTGGTAAAAAAGGATGTGTGGAAACCTACATCAGTGGACCTGCACTTGAAAAAAGTTGGGAGACCTTAACAGGAACTAAACAATCCTTACCCGATATAGTGAATTCAGAGAATCCTAAATTTGTACAATGGAAGGAAAATTTTCTAGATAATTTTGGAACAAGTCTTGCAAATGTAATCGATATCTTAGATCCTGATGTTATTGTTATGGGAGGAGGACTATCCAACATTGATTTTCTTTATTCTGATGGAATCAAAATTGTTTACGAAAAAGTATTCAGCGATCTAGTTGATACCCCAATTTTGAAAAACAGTCTAGGGGATTCGGCAGGAGTATTTGGAGCGGCCTTGCTAAATTAGATTATTGAGGACATCCTTCCATTTTGGAAATAAAATACCCATCAGTCATAATCTCAATTTCTATTTCTTCTGGTACTGACTGAGAATGACAAAATTTACACTCTTCTAGTGTTACCTTTGCATCATTTTCGCCTATTGAAGAAAGCCATTTTTTTGCATATTCTATTGCCTTTTCAATTTCTTTGTTATCCGTAATCACATCAAAGTGCATGGTGTGTCCATCTTTTGCTTTAACATAGGTATCAAAAACGTGAAAATCCATATCGAATTTGCAAATTTTTGATTATTTAATAGATTACTATGAAAACACTTGGGTAGAATCAGTATCTGATCCAATTGGCATATCTGAATATTCTTCGGGATTTAATGAATAACAAACCTTTACTTCGAATTGAATTACTTCTGCATCTTGGTTAGAAAGCGATTTGATTTTCTGAGACGATGATCTTTCTAGCGTTTCTGATATTATGGAATTTTTTATTTGACTTTTTGTTGGTTCATCAGTAATAAAACTAACAGTTCCACGGAATTGATATCCTTTCAGATTATCTTTGTTAAAAACTGCAATGGTCGTCCATGGATTTGCCTTGAAATTTTTGTATGATTTGTGTTTAAAAAAATCTAGCCAATAAACTACCTCTTCGTCAATTTTAAAGAAGATTCTTGGTGACACATTTGCAATACTTCCCCCACTTGTGGTACCTACCACAAAAACTCCCTGATCCTCAAAGAATTCTTTAATCTCCTCTGGTATTTTTACCATATTTTCTATAAAACAAATTTGTATTAAAGTAGTTGCACAATAATCAAAATCAATTTTCTGAATATTTTGATTGAATTTTCAAAATTTTATCTACAATTTCATTTACATTTGCACTTAATTCAGTGCTTACCAAAATTAACCCTGCACCACCTACTGGAAGAGTAATTCGATAAACTTTTTCATATTTTGCCATTGCAAAAATTGGCTTTCCAATTTTGGTGATGGTTTTTTTCCTTGTTGACCATCTGTAAATTGCTTGAGATAATGAAGTTTCAGTCTCTTCTCTTGTAAGATAACTAGTGATTCCTGGTTTAGTTTTTTCGTATAATTCTCCGTAATCATAAATTCCTGCATAACGAATTTGTTCATCACTATCAACGATTTCCTCACAGATCTTTTGATACTCCATAAAGGATAATTTTTCTACTCAAATAATAACCACACCTAGAATTAGGCACAGATAATTTTCAATTATTGGGGCTCAATAGTAGCTGGGGGCTTACTTGAAATTGTATAGGTAACCCAAGTCACATCTTCAATTTCATTAGTTATTCTATTACTCATTTTTTCTAATAATCCGTGCGGAAGTCTTGTCCAATCAGCAGTCATCGCATCAATTGAATCAACAACTCTTATCATCACTATATTTCCATATTTTCTTTCATCACCTACTACTCCAACTGCTTTGTCATCCCCTACAGCTGCATATGCCTGCCAAACATTTTGGTAGAGATTTGCTTCCATCAATTCTTCTTCAACAATTTTACTAGCTAACTTACAAATCTCAAGTTTTTTTGGAGTAATTTCTCCAATTATTCTTACAGAAAGACCAGGTCCAGGGAAGGGATGCCTCATGAATAATTTTTCAGGAACTTCTAGAATCTTTGCAATTTCTCTAACCTCGTCTTTGTAAAGTTCCTTTAACGGTTCTAACACCTCCAAGTCTAACCAGTCAGGTAATCCCCCTACATTATGATGAGATTTTATGACTGATGCAGGACCTTTTGAAACCCCACTTTCAATTACATCTGGATATAGTGTACCTTGAGCCAGCCACTTGAAAGGGCCATTTGTTTCTGCAAATTCAGTAAACACCGATACAAATTCCTCACCGACAATTTTCCTCTTCCTTTCAGGATCTTCTACTCCCTTCAGTTTACCCAAAAATTTTTCTCCAGCATCTACTGCTGTAAAATTCACCTTAAAATTATTCTTAAACATCTCTTCAATCTCCTTTCCTTCATCTAATCTCAAAAGACCATTATCTACAAAAACACACTTTAGTCTATCTCCAATTGCTCTATGAATTAGCAAGGCTGCCACTGTAGAATCTATTCCTCCACTTACTCCACACAATACATTTCCTTGAATTTTTGATAATTTTTCTACCTCAGATTCAATAAATCCCTTCATTGTCCAATCTTGGCTAGCACCACAAACTTTGAGAACAAAATTTTTGAGAATTTCTGTGCCCTGTTCTGTGTGAACAACCTCAGGATGAAACTGAATTCCATAAACTGACTTTTCCTCCGAAGCAATTGCTGCAGCCTTTGCGCTTTCAGTATGACCAATCACTTGAAAACCAGGTGGAATCTCTTCTGCCTCATCTCCATGACTCATCCATGCTCTTACAGATTCACCAACTCCATTTAGAAGATCCTTATCATTATCTATTGTTAGGAGAGATGAACCATATTCTTTGTTTGCTCGTTTTACTTTTCCACCATATTTGTTTACAATTAACTGATGTCCATAACAAATTCCTAGAAGAGGTAAGTTGGTATCAAAAACTCCTTCAGCGGGAGTAGGTGCATCTGAATTATACACACTTGATGGTCCGCCTGAAAAAATTATTCCCTTTGGATTATGCTTTTTTAATTCTTCTAAGGAAATATCATATGGAACAAGTTCAGCATAAACTGAAAATTCTCGTATTCTTCTACAGATAAGATGACTGTATTGCGAACCAAAATCTAAAACAACTATTTTATCCATTTAATCACTTTTTGATATTTTCTAACATACGTGTAAGAGACCAACCAGCGGTGTTGATGATCTCATTCACTCTTTCTTTTTCCTTGTAGTTTTTGATAATTATTTCACGAATATCTGAACCATTTTTGTTAATTACATAATCGATAATAGAATCTTTTTGAATTTTTCCAGTATCTGCATCAGCGGTATCTTTTTTTCTCATTTCTCCAATAATTCTATCTAAAAAGAATGATTTGAAAGGAGGAATATCTGGAGTAATTTTCATATCATTTTCTAAAATTATCTCTACTTGTTCTGGAGATACAAAGGCATTTGCAATAACTTTACCTTCATTTCCACTAGTAATGGGAATAGATTTTTTCCCTGCAATGGGTTTTTCTTCAGAGGGTTTTTGGGGGACACCTAAAGATGATGCCTTTGTAAAACTGGATTCTTTGAGCATAGAATCTAAAACCTGGAGCCTATTTTCTAGGATTTCTATGGCTTGAGTATGTTTATCGATCTGTTTGACTAGATCCTCTCGCCAGCTAACAATCTCTTTGATTTGTTCCTCTGATGGTTTCATGTTTGGACTCAAGTAGATATGGCTATTAAATGCATTCTAGGTAATTATGATATCCAGATTCCTGTAAGGGATCTTTTTGAATCCAGATAAGGGTTGGGAAGTAGTAAATAATTCAGATTTTGTTTTTGTTGAAAGCCATTCTAGCAAAGATTTCCCTTTTCTTAATTTTTTTAATTTAATTTTTCTTTCAGATGGCTTGGTGTTTGAAAATCTACCGATCCTATTTCCAAAATCCATTCCAAAAAGAATAATCTTTTTTGCATTAAAATAACTTGCAAGAAAAACTGCCCTATCCCCATCTGTAAATCCTCCAAAGTTTTGTATTTTACCAAATGGCTTTGCTTGAGTTGACCCCAAATAATTTTTGAAATTTCCAACAAAGTCAAGTTTTGAAATGTTGTCTCCATGAGCATGAACCACAAATATCGTATTTGTCTTACCAATTTTTTTTAAAATCTTTTCATCTCCATCAAGATCAGTTACAACAATATCTGGTTTAATCCCACTTTCAACTATCGGCTTGAGTGCAGAATCTGCAACAATCGTCACAGTTTTTTTTATCTGTTTTAATTTTGGAATGGCATAAGATAAGGATGGTCCAGAACCGATTACCAAAACTACTTGATTATCAATTAACCGTTTGATTTTTTTTATTTGATTTTGGTCATTAATCGTAGATTCTAACAAAATAGCAGATTCCATATCTTTTCGTTTACTGTACTTGAATTCTTTCAGAATTTTGTTATATCTTGAATTCCATCCCGAAATCATCATATCACTCAAATTGGTATAGTTCATCATAAATCATATGACAAAACTAGGTAATGTAGGCGTAGGTGGAACGAATCCAGTACGTATTATGGGGATTTTAAACACTAGTTCTGAGTCATTTTACAAAAAATCCATCAAAACATCAAAGCAATCAATCTCAAATACCATCAAAGAAATGGAACTAGATGGTGCAGATTTTATTGATGTTGGAGGAATGTCCACGGCACCATATCTATCAACTTTAATTTCTGAAAAAAAAGAATTTAACAGAATATCAAAAGCAATTAAAATTATTCAAAACGTTTCTAATCTTCCTATTTCAGTAGATACATGCAGAGCAGAAGTAGCAAATTCTGCACTTGAGCTTGGCGTTGATATCATTAATGATATTTCTGGTTTAAAATATGACAGTAAAATGATTAATGTGGTATCCAATTACAACCCATCATTAATTTTATGTGCATTTGATACTAAATTAGTAACAGGAGATCCAGTTATGTCAACAAAAAATCTTCTCAGACAAAGCTTGAGTATAACAAAAAAAGTCAACTTTCCTTCAAGCAAAATTGTCTTGGATCCGGCCATTGGATTTTTTAGAAAATCTGGAAAAGGGCAATTTTTTACAAAAATACGATCAGATTGGTATGAAAGAGATCTTAAAGTGTTACAAAATCTAAAATCAATAAAACAAAAATACCCACTTTTGATCTCTGTTTCAAATAAATCTGTAATCGGGAAAATTTTACAAAAAGAAAATCCTTCTGATCGACTCTTTGGATCTATTGCAGCTGAAGTAGTGTCTGTTCTAAACGGTGCTGACCTAATACGAACTCATAATGTATCGGAGACAAAAGATGCAGTTTTAGTAGCATCAAAACTCTCTAAGAGAAACAAAGGCTTATAATCAATATTTTACTTTCTTAACAAGGTTTAGTTGGAATTCAAAGAAGGATTAACTTTTGACGATGTTCTTCTTGTACCCAAATATTCAGATATTACTAGCCGATCTCAAACCAATTTAAGCACAAAACTATCAAGGAATATCTCCATCAACATTCCATTTGTCAGTGCCAATATGGATACAGTCACAGAATCTGCTATGGCTGTGACTGTGGCTCGTGCAGGGGGAATTGGAATTATTCACAGATTTTTGACGATCCAAGAACAAGCAAACGAGGTTCTAAAGGTCAAAAGAGCGGGAAGTGTGATTATCGAAAACCCTTACACAATTAATCAAGATAAAACCGTTCAAGATGCCATAGATTCTGCAGAAGAAAAAGAAGTGTCTGGACTTTTGGTAGTTGACTCTAACTCTAAACTTGTAGGAATTGTTACTGATCGAGATTTACTATTTGAGAAAAATAATTCTAGTTTAATCAAAGATGTAATGTCTACGGATTTGGTTACCGCAAAACCTGGAATTAGTCTAGAAGAGGCAAAAGAGACTTTACATAATCATAAAATAGAAAAATTACCTTTAGTTGATGAATCTGGTTTGATCACCGGTCTTATCACCAGCAAAGACATTACAAACATTGAGGACTATCCTTCTGCATCAAAGGACAAAAAGGGAAGACCTCTTGTTGGAGCGGCAGTTGGTGTTAAGGGAGACTTTTTGGAAAGAACAGAGGCATTATTGGACGCAGGAACTGATGTATTAGTAGTAGACATTGCACATGGACATAGTGAAAATGCAATTAGTACAGTTCGAAATATCAAAAAAGCATTCCCAAATTGTGAATTAATTGCAGGAAACATTGCAACAGCTCAAGGTGCAGAAGATTTGATTAAAGCAGGTGTTGATGCGGTAAAAGTTGGAGTAGGCTCTGGTTCAATTTGTATTACTCGTGTTATCACCGGATCTGGAGTGCCACAATTAACTGCAGTAATGGACTGTGCAAAAATTGGACGAGACCACGGAATTCCAATAATATCTGATGGAGGAACAAGAACTTCTGGTGATGCAACAAAGGCATTGGCTGCAGGTGCGTCATCGGTAATGGTTGGAAGTATGTTAGGTGGAACTGATGAATCTCCAGGAACGGTATTGACTAAAAATGGAAAACGATTCAAAGTTTATCGTGGCATGGCTTCATTAGGTGCTTCCCTTGGAAGAAAATCAAAAGAAACAGGCTCGGTCTCCTTTGATGATGATCTTAATGATTATGTTGCTGAAGGTGTAGAGGCCATGGTTCCATACAAAGGCACAGTAACTGACATCCTAAAACAACTTACAGGAGGAGTTCGCTCTGGTTTAAGCTATTGTGGTGCTCATACTATTCCTCAAATGCAGGAAAATGCTGAATTTATCAAAATGTCACGAGCTGGCTTTGCAGAAAGTCAACCTCATGATGTTTCTGTGATGTAGTTAATTTTTTAAGCAGTATTAGAAGACAATCCATCATGCTTGCAACTAGAACTATAATTGGATTTATCGTGGGTAGTGCAATAATTGGAATTGGAGTTTACTCCCTAGTTACAGGCATCGGATTTCAAACAATTGAAGTTGACGAAACTTTTGCTATTGGAGAATCCACATCTTACCAAATTAGTGCAAATAAGGGTGCTCAACAGCAAATGAAAATTACTGGAGAAAAATTTGATCTTAAACTATCGAGTCCAGGTGGTGATCCAGAGGTCCCTCTAACCACTTTTGCTAAAGAACAAACCTTCAACTGGGCACATCTTGAAGATGGTGTAACCAGAATACAAATTCAAAACACTGGTGCCTCCGAATTACATATAGTTGGAACTCTGCAAATTACATCAGACCCAATTTTATTCACTTACCACTTGATAGTAATCATATCTGGTATAGTAATTATTGGATTTAGTATGGGCTTTACTCTAAGAAAACCAAAAGGATTCTAATCTAGTTTTGCAGAAGGATAAGATCCTAGAATTTTCATAAACAAAGTATCTGCCTTAATTTTTTCAAGCATGTCTGATATTTGCTGGTTTTTTGCATGTCCTTCAAAATCTACATAAAAATTGTATTCCCAGTTTGTAGCTTTAGTTGGTCTTGATTCAATTTTTGTTAAATTGACATTAAAATTATGAAAATTCTCTATAATTCTGAATAGTGAACCTGGTTCATGTTTTATTGAAAAAATTATCGAAGTCTTATCCTTACCGGTTTCTTGACTTTCATTTTTGGATAATGTCAAAAATCTAGTATAGTTATTCATAGTATCTGCAATATTTTCTTCAATTACAGGCATTTGGTAAATTTCAGAGGCAGTTTTACTTGCGATACATGAATTGCTATTCTTTCCTATCTCTTTGATTATTCTAACACTTCCTGCTGTATCATAAGTTGGAACTGTTTTCATATGATGTTTCTGAATAAAGTTTCTACACTGTCCCAAAGCTTGAGGGTGAGAATATACAGTATCAATTTCTTCTAACTTCCCATTCCCAATCAAACAATGTTCTATTCTATGATAAATCTCACCTGTTACATTTAGAGAAGTTGTATTTAGCAAGTCATAACTTTCTCCCACACTTCCTTCTAGAGAATTTTCTACAGGTAACACAGAATACTCTGTATTGTCAGTTATCGTACTTTCTAAAACCTCTGAAAAAGTTGGAAGAGGTACTGTTTCAATATCTTCTTCGAAAAAGGATCTTGCTGCAGCTTCACTATATGCACCTCGCTCCCCCTGGAACGAAACTTTAATCATTTCTTAATCTCTAAGATGAACAAAATCACCGTTGCCAAAGTTTGACGAAAGTTTTCTTTCATCAATCCATGCACATTCCGTGCATTTAATGGCATCACGCATCGGAACAACTTTCCCTCCGCATTTTCTACATTTTGTAAATAATACACCTAACTGAGATTCATCAATAGTTGCATGGATGGTTCCATTAAGATGATTTAAAATTTTTAGAGTTACTATATCATTTGCCAATGCAATGTTTTTTCTTCTAATGTTTCTTGTAGAACAAACACATTCTACCTTAGATGTTGTTGGTTTTCCATTAATGTAATCAATAGATACTGCAATCATTGAAGACATGACTGCAACAACTGTACCTGTTACAGTATCGCCAACTTTAGGAATTGACAAAAGTCTAGGGTGTTCTACGCTAGCAACTCGAGTTGATTTATCAAGAATTTTTTTACCTACTGTAGATGCACGGACCATATCTCCATCATCAAATGTGTTATGTCCAGATTCATATTCTTCAATTGATGCGATTTTATCTCCTGGAATTACCGTGGACTCTGACATGATATCAATCTCATTTTTATGATTATAATTGTTTATAGTCTATCTTCGGAAATCATATAACTACAAAACAATTCAGAAAAATCATGAAGGCCTTGGTATATGAGGAATATACTACAGATGATGATTTTTCTAAGATTTTAAAAATTAAGGATATTCCTGAGCCTAAACCAAGACCAAATGAGGTAATTTTCAAGGTTAAAGCTGCGGCATTGAATTATGACGATATTTGGGGGATGAGGGGAAAACCATTGGCAATCCCACTACCGCATATTTCCGGAACAGATGCTGCCGGGGAAGTAATCGCCATAGGAGACGATGTAAAAAATATCAAGGTTGGAGACAGAATTGTATCCCATGGAAACATGTCCTGCAGAGTATGCAAAGCATGCACCAGAGGAGAAGAATACAATTGTAAAAAAAGGAAAATCTGGGGATTTGAAACTGGCCCACTTTGGGGTGGCTACTGTGAAGTAACTCATCTGCCAGAAGTAAATGTTGTAAAAATTCCTGATAATGTAACTTATGATGAAGCCGCAGCAGCATCTATGACTTTATTGACCTCATGGCACATGCTGGTAGGTAGAGCAAAGATTCAACCTGGGCAACTTGTGTTAGTAATGGGAGGTAGTTCTGGAGTAGGAAGTTTTGGCATTCAGATAGCCAAACTGTATGGGTGTACTGTTATTGCAACTGCCAGTCCTGACAAGCTAGATAAATTAAAAGAACTAGGAGCAGATTATGCAATAGATCATAGAAAAGAGGATTGGCATAAAGAAGTGCGAAGCATTTCAAAAAAAATTACAAAACCTTTTGGTGATACTCCTGGTGTAGATGTAATCTTTGAACACATTGGGGGAACTCACTGGAACAAGGAGTTAACATTGCTCAAATATGGCGCAACAATTGTAACAACAGGAGCTACTACTGGGTATGACGCAAAAACTGATTTGCGACACATTTTCTTCAAAGGAATTAACATTTTGGGTTCTACCCAAGGAACAAGAGCAGAATTAGAACAGGGATTGTTTTGGATGTCTCAAGGAAAAATAAAATCCATAATTGATTCGGTATATTCCCTAGAACAGGCACCTGAAGCACATAACAAAATGCTCAAAGGTAAAGGTCTTTTTGGCAAAATATTGATGAAACCATAACTATGATTTGATTATGACTGATCCTAAAGTAGACTCAATTTTAGATGAGGCCAATAGACTGTTCTTGCACGGCAAACTACAAGAAGCAATAACTTACTATGATAAAATTCTAAAAGACAATCCAAATCACCTGGGATGTCTAAACAATAAAGGCTATGCACTAAGCAAACTCAAAGATTACGACTCTGCCTTACAATGTTATGATGCTGCATTAAAATTAGATTCTAAGGATATCCCAGTACTCGTAAACAAGATCTCTTCTCTAAGAAAAAAAGGAAATCTTCCAGAAGCAGTATCTTTATGTGATAAAATTTTAGAGCATAACCCCAACTACAATATTGCTTTGTATCATAAAGAAAGAATTCTACTTTCAATGAAAAAATTCCAAGACTCTATTTTATGCTGTGATAAAATTCTAGAAGACTATCCCAACAATGGAGATGTTCTATTTGACAAGGCATGTAATCTAATCATGCTATCTCAAATAGAAGAAGCCCTTGATAATTTAAAAAATTCAATCTGTCAGGGAAACCAATACAAAATCAAAGCAAAAAAATCAAAATTCTTTGAAAATCTTACAAATAATCCTAGGTATCAAAGCTTGATTTCCTGATTTTATAGCCAGTGAGGTAATTCAAAATATTCTTCAAGACTTTCATTTCTTAGCAATCTCAAAAGGGCATTTGCTTGTGGAGAAGATAAAACTGGTTTATCAAATTGATTATCAGTAGATATTCTTGGACATGCCACCTGAATGAAGGCATCTATTCCCTTTAGGTTGTTTAGCCTATCGCTTGTGATATCAGTTAATGCAAACAATTGAACTTCTTTCCCTTCTTTTTCTAACTGTTTTTTGAATTCTAATGCAAACAATTTTGATAACTGGCCCTCTTTGAGTCCAACAATTATTCCAAATGTTTTTGCTTCTGCTGCTTTGTAAATTGCAAGTGTTGCTTTCTTTTTTAATTTTTGAGCAAATTCAGTAATTTCTCTTACTTCATTGAAATATGGATCCAAAACATATGTGGGTTTGTTGGTTGATAGTGCTATTCCTGAGGCATGAAAATTACTTTGTCCTAAAAAGACATATGCATCTACTTTCTCTTTGAGCTTAGTTGCAGGATAAAATTCACATCCAAAAACCTGACCATCATTTAATTGTCCTCCACCTTTTCCAATTTTAACATCAACACCATTATCGGTTAAAATTTTATTAACATTATCCATTTGATGAAGATGTTGACTATCCGTTACAAGTCCAATAGTTTTTCCAGATAATATTTTTGCACATTTGTTTGCAACACTATCAAAACTTACATCATCAAAGGCATCAATTAAAATTACATTTTTCTCAATAGATTCAGTGTTAATTGTATGTCCTACATTAAATTGAATACCAGTTCCTAAAATTTTTCCTGCATTTGAATTCAAATCGCATGTTCCCCATGTAGTATCTGCCAAAACATATGCTGGAATACCAAATTTTTTTGTAATATTGATGGCAGTTTCTTGAATTTGAGGTAAAATTCCATCTGGTCCATTTAGGGATACTGAAGCCGGCTGTTTTGATTTGATTTCTTCATAAATCCTTTTTTCATCTATTACTATCAATGCAACTTCAAGTATTGTGATTTTAATTTAAACCAACTGTAAAACTCGACAACTAAAAATGTCTGACAAATTATTATGAATACATGAAAGATCCATCCATTCTTCACATCGGTTTTGATGATACTGACTCACCAAAAGGAATGTGTACCACATTTTTGGCCTTCAAAATTGTTAATTATTTGAAAAGACAGGATTTGGAATTTTTAGATTATCCAAAATTGATTAGATTTAATCCCAATATTCCTTGGAAAACACGCGGGAATGGGGCAGTATCATTAAAAATTAGAACCAAATACCCTGAAAAAATTAAAAATAAAATCAAAAATTTTGTTTCAAAATACTCTGACACCAAAAACGGAGCAAATCCTGGACTTGTATTTTATGAAAATACAACAATTCCATCTCAATTTACAGAATTCAGTGAAATGGCATTGTGGCAATTAATTAACAGAAATCATGCAAAAGAATTTGCCTCAAAAAATAATCTTGAAATTTTTTACAAAGGTAATGGACAAGGACTTGTTGGTGCAATTGGTGCCATTGGATATAATTTTGAAGATCATACACTAGAATTACTTAGTTATAGAAAACCTTCAAAGTTTGGAAAAAAGCGAAAAATTTCTGCTCAAAGTGTTAAAACAATGCAACAACAAACATTTCCTCACACATTCAATAGTTTTGATGATAAAAAATCTAAGGTACTAATTACACCCCATGGACCTGATCCTGTATTTTATGGTGTTCGTGGCGAAAAAATTGAATCATTGTTAGATGCTACAAAAATTCTTGAAACTACAGAAAAATTAGATGGACACATGATATTCAAATCCAATCAGGGAACCGGTGATCATCTCAAAAATACTTTGACCGGAACAACTCTCAAACCATATGCATCTGGAATTATCACAGGTATAGTATCATCTATTCCAAAAATTGAAAAAGGCGGACATGTATTTTTTTCAATTTCTGTAGATAATACAGAAATACATTGTGCAATATACCAACCCACAGGATTGTCCTCAATTGGATTGAATTTGATAAAAGGAGACAAGATAAGAGTGGGAGGTGGAGTAAGAAAGGCATCAAAAATCCACCCTAGAACATTAAACCTAGAATTTATTGAAATAATTAATCTTGAAAAAAACATCAAACTAACAAACCCTCTTTGTTCAAAATGCAATAAAAAAATGAAATCAAAAGGAAAGAATCAAGGTTACAAATGTGTAAAGTGTGGAAAAACCGCCAAGAAAAAGACTACTTTAGAAATTCCTAGAAAAATCAAAAAACAACAATATATTCCAGATATTTCTGCTCATAGGCATCTTAGTAGGCCTATTACTCGTATAGGTAAAACAAACCAAAATTCTAAATTTGATAATTCTTCTTCGTGGTTCTCTATATATGAAAATTAAATAGCGGGGAGTAGATTTGAACTACTGATTTGCGGGTTATGAGCCCGCCGGGATGACCTAGTCCTAAATAGTCTGACTTCCCCACCCCGCTGATCCGTAAATGAAAACGCGCCGTATATACGCGTTATCAAATTCTTGAAAGTAATTAATAGGATTTGAAGGGATGAAACCTTCGTGGATAAAAGATTAAGGATTGCAGGAATTGTAGGTGCAATCATTTTTTCAATTTTTGTATTAACCTCCGAAGATGATCCAATTCCTTTACCCGAACCACCTTCTCCAAAAGTCGAAGATAACTCGGTTGCAATTCTTGCCGAAAATCTAGAAAATCCACGTTCAATAGCAGTATCTGATGAAAAAATCTTTGTTACAGAAAAAGAAGGTAGAATTAGAGTAATTCAAAACAACGAATTGTTAGAAGAACCTTTAGCTACATTTCGTCCCGCAGAAGTTTTTGATGGTGGGTTATTAGGAATTACAACTCATCCAGATTATGCCAACAATCACCTTCTGTATGTTTTTCTAACCTATGAAGAGAATGAAACTTTGTGGAATAAAGTAATCAGAATTACCGAGTCTGATAATAAACTTCAAGATGCTAAAACAATTTTTGACAAAATTCCAGGCTCAGTTTTTACCAATGGCGGATTTTTAAAATTTGGCCCTGATGGAAAATTATACGTTGGGACCGGAACTGTTTCTGATGCATCTCATCTTCCTCAAGATCTAAATTCTTTGGCTGGAAAAATTCTCAGATTAAATGATGATGGATCAATTCCAGATGATAATCCTTTTTCAAATTCGCCTGTCTATTCTTATGGATTTAGAAATCCGCAAGGCCTGACATGGGATGAAGATGGAAACATGTATGCCGCAGAATTGGGTCCTGAAAAAAATGATGAAATCAATCTCATTCAACCAGGGAAAAATTTTGGCTGGCCTGAAAATGAATGTTTGAAAACAGAACAATTTGAAGGTGCAGTAATGTGTTATGATCCGGGCATAGAAATGGGAGGAATTCTCTTTTATTACGGAGACGCCCTGGATTTGGAGCATTCATTTATCATGACCTCACTACGTGCCTCAAATCTTTATCAATTAGACTTGGAAGATGGATTAAAATCTCAAAAGAGTATTCTAAGCGGAGCTGGTAGAATTAGAGATGTAGCACAAGGTCCAGATGGAAGTCTTTATGTAATCACTTCTAATACTGATGGAAAAGGTTTTCCAGATAGAATGGATGATAAATTATTGAGGATATTGAAATAAAATGAAGGATTCGTCAATTTCAAAATTTTTTGAAAAATCAAGACAAGAAAGATTAGAAATTATCAAAAACTTTGCAGACTTGTCTGATGAAGAAATAACTCTATTAGAAAACCCCAATGGGGGAATCTCCTTCGAAAAAGCAGACAAGATGGTGGAAAATGCAGTTGGCACATTTTCTTTACCCTTAGGAATTGCAACAAATTTCAAAATTAATGGAAAGGACTATGTTATTCCTATGGTTATTGAAGAACCATCTGTAATTGCAGCGGCTTCAAAAGGTGCTAAGGTTGCTCGTATCCTTGGAGGATTTAAGGTAGAAGCTGATGAGTCATACAGTATAGGACAAATTCAAATGCTTGATGTAGATAATTCAGATGCTATCACAAAAATAAAAAATTCTACTGATGAAATACTAAAGATTGCAAATTCCAAGAGTAACACCTTATCAAAAATGGGTAAAGGTGCTAAGGAAGTATCATGTAAAGAAATTGAAACCCCGCAAGGAAAAATGCTCATAGTAGAATTACTAATTGATGTTGGAGATGCAATGGGTGCAAACGTAACTAATACCATGTGTGAAGGAGTTTCTCCCTTCTTAGAGGAAATTACAGGTGGCCGTTCATTGTTACGTATTTTATCAAATTATTCAACAAGAAGGATGGCAAGAGCCAAAGCCGTTTTTGAAAAAGATGCTGTTGGGGGAGAAGATGTTGTTGATAACATCATTTCTGCATTCCAATTTGCAAACAATGATGTATTCAGAGCAGTCACTCACAATAAAGGAATTATGAACGGAACTATTGCTGTTGCAAATGCAACTGGACAGGATAGTCGTGCAATTGAGGCAGCAGCAAACGCATATGCTGCAAATTCTGGACAGTATCGCTCTTTGAGTAAATGGTCCAAAGATGAAAATGGAAATCTAGTAGGCTATCTGGAATTACCATTATCTGTTGGAATTGTAGGTGGTATTGCAAACGTCCATCCTACTGCAAAAATATGTAACAAAATTCTTGGAGCAACTTCTGCTCAAGAACTTGCATGCATAATGACAGCAACTGGATTGGCACAAAACTATAGTGCAATTAGAGCACTATCTACTGAAGGAATACAAAAAGGACACATGAGATTACACGCTAGAAATTTGGCTGCTGCTGCAGGAGCTTCAAATGAACAAATCGATAAAATTGTTCAAAAAATGATTGAAGAAAAAAATATCTCATTGGATAAAGCTAAAGAATTAGTAAATAAAATTTAAAATCCTATTATATGGCTAGTTGATGAAAAAATTTACAATGTCCCAGGTAAAGTTTGCAATACCCAAAGGCAGTCTGGAAGATGCAACATTCAAACTTTTAGAGAAATCCTGGACCAAAGTCAACAGAAAAAGTAGAACTTATCGTGTATTCTTGGATGATCCAAATATTATTGTCAAAATGCTTAGGCCTCAAGAAATTCCAACTCTGGTTTCTGAAGGATTGTATGATGTGGGAATTACAGGAAAAGACTGGGTAGGAGAAACAAAGGCAGATGTTGAACCAATTTTAGACTTGGAGTATGGAAAAATTAGATTAGTTATCGCATTTCCTGACAAATATTCATACAAAAATCTAGATGCAATGATTGCAGATTATGCAAAAAAGAAAAAAATCCTTCGTATTTCCTCAGAATATCTTACAACTGCATCAAAATTTCTAAAAGAATCAAAATCGTATAAGAAATACTATGGCTCAAAGGATCCGCTTATAGTCACTCCATGGGTAAGATTGGGAACAAACAAAAATGTACAAATTCATTTGTCATTTGGAGCCACTGAGGCAAAACCTCCTGAAGATGTAGATGCAATAATGGATGTAACAGAAACAGGAACTACTCTAAAACAAAATAAATTGAAAATTGTTGATGAAGTTCTTACTTCTACTGCACATCTTATAGTTAACAAAAAATCTCTTAAAGATCCAAAAAAACGAGAAAAAATCTTTGATATTGTAACTTTGATGAGAGGAGCAGTACATGGCAGAAAATACTTGCACATTTATCTTAACGTTGAAGAAAACAATCTCAAAAAATTACTAAAACAAATGCCATCACTCAAAAGACCTACTGTTAGTCCCTTAAGTGAAGATGGTTGGTTTGGAGTAAACACCGTCATCAGGAAAGAAGAATATCACAAACTAATCCCCAAGTTAAGGAAAATTGCCCAAGGACTTGTAGTTCATGAACCACGACAAATTTTAGAACTTGAGGAGATTAAACGTGATGAAGAAAATTGATGAAAATAATTCAAGTAACCAACGTTGAAAAATTTGCAGCTAAAATAATCCCAAAACAGCCTCAAAAAAATAAGGAAATAGTAGAATCAATTATAAAAAAAGTTCAAAAAGATGGCGATTTAGCTCTAAAAAAATATGAAAAAAAATTCAGCGGAGCCAAACTATCTAATTTACGGGTATCAAAAAAAGAAATAGAAAATGCCTACAACAAAGTATCAAAGAAAGAAATTAGCGCAATTAAACTTGCAAAAAAAAGATTAGAAAAAACGGAAATCTCAATTAAGTCTAATCTGAAGGATAAAATCATTAATAATGATGGAGTAAAAATATCTAAAAAATTTGTACCCCTGCAAAGTATTGGATGCTATATTCCTGGAGGACTTGCAAAATATCCCAGTTCTGTTATAATGTCTGTAATTCCGGCTAAAGTTGCAGGAGTAAAAAGAATAGTTGTTGTTTCTCCTCCTGACTCTAATGGAAAAATTAATGCACTAACCATTGTTGCTGCAGATATTTGCGGGGCAGATGAAATTTACAAAGTTGGAGGTGCACAAGCAATTGCAGCATTATCTTTTGGAACAAAATCAATAAAAAAAGTTGAAAAAATTGTAGGGCCCGGAGGTGCTTTTGTAACTGCAGCAAAATCTATGGTTAGTGACAATACTGCAATTGACATGCTTGCAGGTCCTACAGAATTAGGAATTGTCGCTGATAATTCTGCAAATCCCAATTACATTGCACTAGACTTGATTTCCCAAGCAGAACATAGCAGTGATACTTTTTGCTATCTTATTACAAATTCAGAAAAATTAGCAAAATCTGTAAATCAAACAATAAAAAATTTAATTCCAAAAATAAAAAGATCAGATTTTGTAAAAAAGAGTCTCACACAAAACGGCTTCCTCGCCATTTGTAAGAATCAATCAGATATGATTAAACTTGCAAATGAACTAGCACCAGAGCACCTTCAAATAATGACCAAAAACTCACAGAATCTGGCTTCAAAAATCACTACTCCGGGATTAATTTTGCTTGGAAATGACACTCCTTCTTCAGCTAGTGACTACATTTTAGGCTCAAATCACATTTTACCCACAAATGGATTTGGAAAAACTAGAGGCTCCCTTTCAGTCCTTGATTTTATCAAAATTAACACTCAAGTTAGTACAACTAGGAAATCCTTGTCTAAAATTGCAAATTATCTTGATGTATTTACTAAAGCAGAGGGTTTACCAAATCACTATGAAGCAGTAAGAGGCAGATTAGAATGAAGACAAATTGGTATGAAAAAAAAATCAAGGATTTGTTGTCAATAGGAGGATATGAAAAACCTGAATTACAGCAAGATTCTCTAAAACTTGATTCAAATGAAAATTATGTAATTTCAAAACAATTTCAAGGTGATTTAATTTCTGGTGCTAAAAAAAATTCTGATGTACGCGAATACCCACTAGGTGGAGTAGAACGACTAATTCGGGCAATATCAAAATTCGTCAAAATACCTTCTTCGATGATTGGAGTTGGAAATGGATCTGATCAAATATTAGATTTGATATTGGCTAATTTTGCCACAACGAAAACCAAGGTACTAACATCAAATCCAACATTTGGATTTTTTGAAGAAAGATGCAAACTTTATTCTATTCCAATGATCGCACTACCTTTTTCAAACGACATGAAATTAGATGTAGCTGAATTTAAAAAACAATCAAAGAATGCAGATATTTTGTATCTTGATTCTCCAAACAACCCTACTGGATTCCAATTTTCAAAAGCTGATTTACAGAAAATCGTAAAATCATTTGACGGTTTGGTAATAATTGATGAGGCATACGGAGAGTTTAGCAAATACTCTTTGGCAAACATGGTAAAAACACAATCAAATCTAATTGTAGTTCAAACATTATCCAAATCATTTGGACTCGCAGGATTAAGATTGGGATACTTTATTGCAAACAAGCAATTTACTGAAGCATTCAACAAAGTTTTACAATACCCATATCCACTAAGCACACTTACAATTGAGGCTGGGATTCTAGCTGTAGAAAAATCTCAACAAATGAAAGAATCAGTGGAGATTATCAAAAAAGAAAGAAAGCGAATAATTGAAACCCTTCAGAAATACAATACCTTTGAGGTCTTTGATTCTGAGGCTAATTTTGTACTATTTGACGCACATGGATCCTATCAACGTGTGTATACTGCCTTATTTGAGCAAGGAATTTCCATTAGAAAATTAGGAAAAATTGGAAACCATGAAGGGTGCCTAAGAGTGACTATTGGAACTAAAGAAATGAATTCCAGATTTTTGCTTGCTATTCGTGATCTATTAAGATGACTTTATCTGCCCACAAACCTGGAATCTATCTAGATGAATCTATAATTGATTTTCTTACAAACAGTGACGGAATAATTTTTGATTGTGACGGCGTTTTAATAGATATTACAAAATCATACGATCTAACTATAGATAAAACTACAAAATATGTTTTGGAAAAATTTTCAAACATTAATGATGCAATTAATATTGATTCAAAAATTATCGATGGATTCAAATCAACTGGGGGATTCAACGACGAAGTTGATTTAGCATATGCTGCAATCATTTCAATTTTTGTAGCAAAAAAAACTCAAAGAGATCAAAGAGAATTTATTTTTGATGTTATTAAAAACTGTGATACATCAGGCATTATTTCTACAGAGAAATACCTTGAAAAATTTATTAATTTTGATGAAATTAAAAATCACCTATCATATCCAGGAACACATCATGACAATCCTTTATACAAAATTTTTGATCAGTTATTTTATGGGCCAGAATTATATGAAAAACTTTTCAATAACAAATCTGAATTTTCTGAACTTGGATTAATTGAAAATGACTTTGTCATAGTAAATGAATCGTTAATTTCTAAATTAAAATCCAAATACCACTCAAAAATTGGAATTGTGACTGGAAGAGGAAAAGAATCAGTTAGATATTCACTCAAAAATATGTTAGAAGAATTTGATGTTAGTAACTCTGCATTTTTAGAAGATGAATCAAGAAACTTGGCAAAACCTAATCCTGAATCGTTAATTCGTTCAATAAATGGAATGAATATAGAAAACTCTCTCTATGTGGGTGATTCTATGGAGGACTTGATCATGGCTAAAAAAGCAACTGAGCAAGGGCACAAAACCACTTTTTGTGGAATAATTGGAACAAGCAAAAATCCTTCACAAAAACTTGATTTATTTGAAAAAAATGGGGCTCAATTAGTGTTAGATTCAATAGAATTGCTACCGAAGGTATTAAATTTAGAATGAGGTAGAGTTAATCTTCTGTGGTAAACATGAAAGCAAGAAAAAATACTCTTAATAGAAAAACAAAGGAAACAACAATTTCAGTCTCTGTAAATTTGGATGGAACTGGAAAAACCTCGATAAATACAGGAATTAACTTCCTTGATCACCTGATCACCTCATTTGGAAAGCATTCAATGATGGATCTTAAAGTAAATGCAAAATCAAATGATAAGATTGAACACCACTTAATTGAAGATACTGCAATAACTATTGGTCTTGCAGTTGACAAAGCACTGGGAAATCGAAGTGGGATTACAAGATTTAGTTATGCTTCTGTTCCAATGGATGAATCACTGGCAGAAGCATCAATTGATCTGGTAAAAAGACCCTTTTGGAAATTGGTTTTATCTATCAAACGCAATAAAATTGAGGACGTATCAAAGGAGGATTTGGAGCACTTTTTCCAATCCTTACTTCAAAACCTAAACAGCTGTATTCACCTCACTGTAAAGTATGGGGAAAACGACCACCACAAAGTCGAAGCTGCAATAAAATCACTAGCAGTTGCTTTTAGAACAGCATCATCATACGATAAAAAACAAAAAGGAATTCCAAGTACAAAAGGTTCAATGTAATGGTAAGTGTAGCAATATTTGATTATGGAGCTGGAAATATTTTCAGCCTCAAAAACTCTCTAGAAAATGCAGGAGCTATAGTAGATGTTATTACAACATTTGATGAACCAAATAACTATTCTGGGCTCCTGTTGCCTGGAGTCGGAAACTTTGATCCAGCAATCAAAAGCATTAACGAGCATTCCAAAATTCAATTCAAAGATTATGTAAAAGACACAACCCCTGTATTAGGAATTTGCCTTGGAATGGAGATGTTTTTTGAGAAAAGCGAAGAAGGGCATGAAAAAGGACTCAATGTAATTGACGGTGAAGTAATCGAGCTACCCTCGACACTTAAAGTTCCTCACATGGGATGGAATGATTTAGAGATAAAAAAACCAGGAAAAATACTTGAAGGTGTAAAGGAAGGATCATGGGTTTACTTTGTTCACTCTTTTAGAGCAAAACCTACATCAGATGATGTAATTACAGCAGAGTCTGACTATGGGATTAAAGTTCCAGCAGTAGTTGAGAAGGACAACTTTTTTGGAACACAATTTCATCCAGAAAAATCAGGAAAAGTTGGAAGTATTATGATTAAAAATTTTCTACAAGAGTGTAAAAAATGAAAATAATTCCTGCAATTGATCTGATGAGTGGACAAGTAGTACGACTTTACAAAGGGGATCCTCAACAAAAAACCATCTATAGTGATAATCCTGTTGAAATTGCTCAGAAATGGGAAAAAAATGGAGCAGATATGCTTCATATCGTTGATCTTGATGCCACCCTTGGATTAGGATCAAATCTATCAATTATAAAAAAAATAATAGGAAATATCAGCATTCCAGTTGAGATAGCAGGAGGTCTAAGAGATGAATCAATAATCATGGATGCAGCTCAAATCTCTAAAAGAATTGTAATAGGCACTTTGGCCTTTAAAGATAAAGAAACTCTAAAAAAATTATTAGAAAAATTAGGATCTGAAAAAATTGTAATCTCAGTTGACCACAAAGACGGAAAAATCGTAACACACGGATGGCAAAAAGGAACCGACATTGACTTGATTGATTCAATCAAAGATTTTCTTGCAATGGGATTCACCGAATTTTTACTAACTAATGTCAATAGAGATGGCACTCTTGAAGGCCCTGATTTGGAATTCTTGGAAAAAGCTTGCAATCTAAATGCCAATGTGATTTCCAGTGGAGGAATCTCTAATGTAAAAGATGTAGAGAATGTTAAAGAAAAAAATCCTTTTGGAGTAATTCTAGGAAAAGCCCTTTATGAGA
>JBMSGE010000005.1:0-25238 GCA_049414205.1 Nitrosopumilaceae archaeon | reverse complement strand
GCATACAAATACAAAATGAAAATTGGAAGCAAAACAAAAATTCTGACACGTGAGGAGCTCACAAATTTTGTTAGAAGTACCAATGCAAAAACAAGAGAAAGTGCTTACAAAACATTGCTAACAAAATATTCAGAAAACAAAGGAGTCATAGGAGAAATTTATCAAAATATCGTTTTGAATTGGAGACATGAAGGAGTAGACATCAGAGGATACAAGTCTCCAATATCAATGAGAAATATTGGAAATGACGTAGATGATGAAACTATAGAATCACTTTTGCAAGTGTGTAGGAAAAATTCACCAGTATTTCAAAAATTCTTTTTGCAAAAAGCAAAAATGCTAAAAATGAAAAAACTTCGAAGGTATGATTTGTATGCCCCAGCTTCCTCAAAAATTAAAGAAAAAAAATACCCATATGACAAGTCAGTAAAGCTAGTCTTTGAATCACTTGGTAAATTCAGCCCAAAACTTGAAAATTATGCAAAAAATGTGTTTGATGAAAAGCATATTGATTCTTCAATAAGACCAGGAAAAAGAGACGGTGCATTTTGTAGCACTCTAACTCCAAAAATAACACCATTTGTTTTGATTAATTTTACAGGAAAATCCCGAGATGTCTTTACTTTGGCACATGAGTTAGGGCATGCAGTTCACAGCCAGGCAGCACAAGACAGGTCCATCCTAGTTCAAGACGCCCCACTTCCTCTTGCAGAAACAGCATCTACTTTTTCAGAATTGTTACTATATGACAATATTTCAAGCGAAATATCAGACAATGAAAAAAAGATAATGCTTTCAGAAAAAATTGATGATCTTTATGCAACAATTATGCGGCAATCCTTTTTCACAATTTTTGAGAAAGACGCACACGAACAAATAGGCAACGGAACCACGATTGACGAGATTTCAAAAACATACTTGAAAAACCTAAAAGAGCAGTTTGGCAACTCTGTTGTTTTGTCGGATGATTTTGCCATAGAATGGAGCTGCATTCCGCATTTTTATCACACACCATTTTACTGCTATGCATACTCTTTTGGAAACTTACTTGCACTATCTTTGTTTCAGAGATACAAAAAAGAAGGAAGAGACTTTGAACCACATTACATCAGTATCCTAGCAGCAGGTGGCTCAAAAAAACCAGAGACTCTTTTAGATGAACATGGATTAGACATTAGGTCCCCCAAGTTTTGGCAAGAAGGCTTTGATTATATCGCAACACAAGTAAAAGAATTAGAATCATTAAACTAGAATAATAATGGGGCTGACAGTCCAACGCATGGACTGCCAGCTTGTTCCCCGAACGGTTTGAATTCGATGTCAGTATAAAATCAAGAATTAGTAGATTTAAACCTTTGAAACCATTATTTCAAATTCTGTTTTTTTGGCTTTATCTTGCGTACAGTTCCAGCCAAAATCCCAATGGTGAGCCCAAGCTGGTACAAGAAATACAAAAAGACCTCAAATGTGCTAGGAGTAAGGTCGGTAAATCTGCTGAGACCCGTAAACAGCAAGATAAGCAAACTGAAAAAGATGACAAATCCCTTAGAATATCCCCTGAGATTAGTTAACTTGAGTAAAACCAAAGTCATGATTGTTACAGATATTGCCAAAACTGCTAAAAATCCAGTATTGATTCCAAAAATTAGAAAAATTAAAGATGCAACCTCTCCTGAACCTGTTGCTTGAGATACAGAGGACCAATCAATTTTTTCAGGAGATGCAAAACGGGGAACACTCAAAATTGCATTTGCCAAAAATAGCACAAACAGGGAAATTGAAACTTTTTTTACATTGTTTTGTAGCCGAGGGAATCTAACCAGTATTGCCCTTCCCAAGATAATACCTTGAAGCAATCCTATGGCAAACGCACCCAGTACTGAGACAAGAGAGAATACAGGATCCTGGAAAACATCAGAAAGAAAAGGAATTAAGGCCAATACTACTATAATTAATGCTCAAAATGCAATATTAGGTAGAAGATAACACATTATGGCAAGATTACCAAAATTATTTCATCCAGATTTGAATTTAAAATTGAAAAATGTAACTTTAGAGTAAATTTAATAATTTCATCAAAAGAGGAGCAATCTATGAAAAGAATATTTTTGTTATTTGTCATAGCTGGTGTTTTTGCATTTACAACAAATTTTGCCTTTTCACAGGAAGTTGGGTTGGCAACATTTCAGGAAACTGCACAGGTTATAGTAGATAAGAGGTCACAAGAGGTTACAGCATCTCTAACACTTCAAACAACTAGTATTCAAGAAATTAAAATTCCATCAGATTTAGAAAAAAGAATCAGAGACCATGAAAGGATAACTTCAATCATACTGACCAATCAGAATGAATGCATTTTAGGAGTGGTAGATGAATCCTGCATAATGATTAATGTACAAAGAGACCCTTCTGACAAAGGAATAATCGCAATTCAAGACTCTACTAAAGAGGTGGCAGAACAATTCATCTCGGAGATAAATCAGGCCTTTGATACTGATGCAAAATTTCACTCAGTCTATCTTCATAGCGATGATGAAACCAATAGAATCCTTGAAACATCAGGAGTGGTTTCAGGCAGAGGTACAGTATCAGCAGTTTATGTGATGCCCATGGAAGATACTGATTCAATGTATGAAAAAATATCTGCAATTTTGATTCCCAAAATAATTCGCGATTCTGATGGATTTTACTTGACGGCAAAAGAACTTTCTTCTCATGAAAACTCCAAAATGACATTTTCCATAATACCATTGGAAAATAATTCACTATTACAATTGAAACTATCAGCAATCTATCCTGAAGCTGGAAAAGACCTTACCGAAGTATCCCCATTGGAATTTTTAGATACTGATGAATTGAATCGTTCTGAATATTTTTCATCTGGCTTTTATCCACTTAATTCAATATTTCAAGTAGTGATACTATCACCAGAATCAACAACAATTTCAAACATCAAAGGCAATACAGTGCCTACACAAGTTATGGATGGAGAGAAAATACCAACTCAACTTACTGAAGAAGGATGGATTTTTGATCCCGAAGAAGGTCAAAGAATTCAAGGCAAGTATATTTTTGGTAAAGAGTCATCAATCAAAGCAAATGATTTGATGTTTACAATTGGAGAACAAACACTTCCTACACCCACTGAAACTAGTTTTGATGAATCCATAGCTATTCTAGCAATAATAATTGTTGGAGGAGTGGCAGCTGCAATATTTTTCCTTAAAGGTTACAAAAAATAATCAAACTAATAGTACGGCAGCTGAGAAAACAGTAGTCCATTTTCCGTCTTTGTTTCCTTTAGCACTTTGAGTGATATTTTGTGTTTTGTAAATTTGTCCCGAGATAGTCCACTGTTGTCTTTTTTCATCCCAGCTCTTATCAATATCAAAAGGAATTCCCAAGGAGGAGGCCAACATTTGAGCAGCAATGTCTTCTGCATAATCTCCAGCTTGTGTTTGATTTTGGCCAAATGCCTCATACTCTGAAAGATACCCATAGCGGTTTGGGTCTTTGGGTCTTGCAATACCTACAGAAGATGAGACAAGTCGGTGTGGCTCATTTGTTTGGTTTTTAGAATAGATTGTAAAAAGAATCTGTCCTGGTTTTATCTCCTGTAGTCCCGCTGTTTTTGAAATTAGTTTTGCATGTGGTGGAAAAATACTAGAAATCAATACGAGGTTAGTACCGGCAATACCGGCATCTCTTAGTGCATATTCAAAGCTTGTAAGGCGGTCTTCATGAACGCCTTTACCTTTGGTGAGAAATAATTTTTTTGCAACTAGGTCTAACAAAGCGTTCTTGATGAACGAGTTTTATTATTTATACTTTATATCAAAATGTTAGGGTTTGTAGTGATTGTTTTTGCATAGGGATAATACAGTTAGATCTATTTTCTTTTGGGTTTTCTTTTTCTTTTGTCTTCTTCTTTTGGTTGTTGAGTGAGAAAAATCCATCCGAAAAATCCGCCCAATGACAAATTTATCACGCCCATAAATGTAATCAGTAAAGAAGAATAAGATGAGAAATTAGGCGCAATAGTTAAGCCAATTACTATTCCTAAAATTCCAGTACCAAAAAACATCATCATTAGAACCTTAAGCTTTAATGGATTGATGTATTTCATTTACAAATTTTTCAGAATATGGCAACGTTATAAATTCACTGATAAATTAGGCAGAAAAATTCCAAACTCAATACAGGATAGGTCAGAAATTAGACTCTGGTAACATTTTAAACCATCCAAATTTTCATTTTACAACGTGCCAATGTAGCTCAGCCTGGCTAGAGCATTCGCCTTGTAAGCGAAAGGTCATGGGTTCAGATCCCATCATTGGCTTTTTAAAATTTACAAAAATTAGAATTGTCTATCAGAAGTCAGATTTTTGATTATTTGCTTTGCCCCGAAGTTACAGTATATACAAAGTCATTTCCTTTTTTGGTGGTAATTTTTAGATGCATGTCTCTATCAACATTAAAAGTCTGGTCAAGCTCCAAGACCAAAGTTACAGATTGTCCAGGCATTATTTCAGGACTATTTCCCGTTATGGTATCTGCAGGTGCATTACGATTACCATTAGTTACAATTGTGTATTCTTTGTTATCAAGAGGGGAAGTCATAGAGTAAGGAGTCATAGTGTACCTTGGACCCATATGTTGAAATGAATAAACTGAATCGGCTAGCATTACTGTTTTAAGAGTTATTTTTTGAGAACTTGTATTTTTAACATACACCCCAATTCTTTCGCCGTGTTTAATTCCATCTTCAGACTTGTTTCCATGCCAGTAAGCTTGAGAATTGGATTTCAATCCATCATGATAAACAATAGAATCATTGTCAGTGGCATCATAACCTAGAAACAACAAAGTTTCAACGCCATACAAAGTACTAGCTTCTACTGAATTTAGATATCCTTGAGACAAAACAAAATTCATTCCACCTCCAAGAGCAGCCACTGCAACAAAAATAACAATAACAAAAGCTGGGGAAAATTCTTTTTTGGCAATCATTCGTTTGGTTTTCTTAAATCGTTTAGACAGAGTATTCTTACTTTGAAATAATCTTAAATGAATAACATTTTGTTCAAAGTGAACATAGTTTTCAGGCTCGATCACAATCAATTTGTCAGATTTTTTTATTTTTTACCACAATTTGTATCAGTTCATAGTGACAAAATTCTCATAGTACAAAAAATCAGGATGATTTTGCCTCATGTCTGATTTTTACGCGGTCAAAAGAGAATTTGGCAATAGGATTAAGTATACATCCAAAACAAGCAAAAATACATGTCTTCTGAGGAAAGAAAATCAGATGAAGGTTCTGCAGATATAGAAGATTCAAAACCACTTGCAGAAAATCCTGATGTAGTAGAAAATCCCCCAGAGATCGAGGCCCCTATAGAATCAAAACCCATAATTGAAGAATTTCATGATAACGAGACACCAAATAAAAAATCAACTCCAACAGGAATGATCGTCGCCCTTGTCGCAGTTGTTGCAATAGCAGCATTTTTTGCAGGATCCTATTTTTCCAGTATGGATTCAGATACAGTTACAAGATCCGAACTTCAGCAGGCAATTTCAAGATTAGAAGCAAAGATGGAAAGTAACCAGCCAACTCCACAACAAGCACCTCAACCATTAAGAATCTCTTTAGATGACGATCCAATTAGAGGGGATCCTGACGCACCAATCACAATTGTAGAATTTTCTGATTTTCAATGTCCATTTTGTGCAAGATTCCATGTACAAACACTTCCATCAATTCTTGAGGAATACATTGCAGAGGGCAAGGTAAATCTCGTATACCGAGACTTTCCAATTCAAAGCATCCATCCTAATGCTCTTCCCGCAGCTGTTGCAGCAGAATGTGCAGATGAGCAAGGAAAGTATTGGGAATATCACGATACATTATTTGAAAAACAAAGTTCTTGGGCCAGGTTAGATAGTAATTCTGCAATTTCTACATTTAGCCAATATGCAACAGATATTGGTTTAGAGAAAGAGCAGTTTGATTCATGTCTTGGTTCTGGAAAGTATCTAGAAGAAGTTCAAGGAGATCTCAGAGATGGAAGAGATTATGAAATTACAGGAACTCCAGGATTCTTTATTGGAAATGAAAAAATTGGTTTTGTTAAATTAAACGGAGCACAGCCTTTTGAATCATTCAAAAGAATAATTGATGCACAGTTAGCAACATAAAAAATAACAAGCGTTTATTAGACCTAAAGTGCGCTTTGTTGATTATCGGAATAATGACGAGTAGGCAATGAGCTTTTTCGTCGTTGCTTAAGAGAAGAAAAATAATGACAAAGTTTAAAGAATTAGGATTAAAGGATGAGATTTTAAAAGCACTAGATGATCTGGGTTTTGAAGAAGCATTTCCAATTCAAGAGGCATGTATTCCAGTTTTACTTTCAGGCAGAGATGTCATAGGACAAGCACATACTGGTTCTGGTAAAACTGCAGCATTTTCACTATCCATGTTGCAGCAAATTACTCCAAAAAAAGGAATTCAAGGAATGGTAATTGCTCCAACCAGAGAGCTTGCAATGCAGATATCCGAAGAGATAAAAAAATTCGGAAAACATAGCGGAATAAAGGCTGCAACAGTATATGGCGGTCAAGGAATGGGAGTTCAACTTGACGCATTAGAGAGAGGTGTTGAAATCGTAGTAGCCACCCCAGGTAGATTAATTGATCATCTAAAGCGTGGGTCTATCGAATTAAAAGACATAGAGCACGTAGTGTTAGACGAGGCAGATACCATGTTAGACATGGGTTTCATTGACGATATTCAGTTTATACTAGATTTAACACCGGAGGACAGAACAATGTCCTTGTTTTCTGCAACAATGCCAACTGAGATTCTAAGACTATCAGAAGAATATCTTCAAAATCCAAAGCAGTTCCTTTTGGATGCAGATGACCTAAGCGGTGAAGGAATTGATCAGTCTTACTTGGTAATTAAAGACAGAGACAAGTTCAATTATCTACTAGATTTTATTAAAAAAGTAAAGGGGCAAATTATCGTATTTTGTTCAACAAAATATAGAACAAGAGATGTTGCAAAGTTTCTTCATCAAGAGAAATTTGATGCAGTAGCAATTGAAGGAGACATGTCTCAACACAGAAGAGAGCAATCCATGGCAAAATTTAGATCAGGTAAGGCAGATATTCTTGTTGCAACAGATGTTGCATCAAGAGGAATAGATGTTCCAAGAGTGGAGCTTGTAATCAATTACGATGTTCCAAACCAAGACATGGTATACTTTCACAGAATTGGTAGAACTGCCAGAGCAGGTGCAAAGGGTCAGGCAATAACATTTGTTTCTTATTCATCAGTAGGAGATTGGAATTTGATCAAACGTCAAATTAAAACTGATTTGAAAGATTTGAACAAGGAAATGGGAATAGAAGTTTCAATTCCAGATCCTCTAAAAAGACAGATACCTTCAAGAAGATACGGCGGTAGTGGTGGCGGAAGATCAAGCTACTCCAGAGGTTCTCGTTATGGAGGATATGGAAGATCAGATAGAGGAAGAGATTCAGATGATAGAGGAAGAGAAAGAAAAAGACACAGCGGTGGCGGACGAAATCGTTATGGCGGCCGCAGTAGATGGTAGTGTAAAACTTAAAGACTCCTAACTCGTAGATAATCTAAGATAAAGTAATGCACGTAGGCTTCGTTTTATTAAATTGTGATCTTGGCGCAGAAGAGTATATCGTTGAAGAATTAAAACAAATGTCAGATGTAAAAAATGCATATCTTACTTTTGGGGCATATGATGTAGTTGCAGAGGTACACACAGACGACCAAGATGGATTTGAAAAAGCAGTATCTGCAATTAGGAAATTATCTAGAGTCGTAAGTACAATGACACTAAATGTAATTAATCCCGAATAATCACCAAAAAGTAAATTATCAATTAATTTTTCATAATCATCATAATTTGTGTTTCAAAATTATTTCTTCTAATTCATCAGTAGAATGTATCAAATAGTCAGGTTTTTCTTTTTTTAGAGATTCTGCAGTGTTATACCCCCAACTTACAGCGATGGTTTTAACTCCAGCTTTTTTTCCTGCTTCGATGTCACGGATTTCATCTCCAATAAAATACACATTAGATTTTTCAATTTTCATATCGCGTATTATTTTAGAAATTGTTTTGTCCTTGCCAAAAACCTTCTTTGTAGTATAAAAAATATCAAATTGGTCAAGGTTATTGGCATGGAGGAATTTTCTTACATTTTCTTCAATATTTGTAGTAACAATTCCAATTTGGCAATTGTTTTGTTTTAGTAGTTTTAAAGTCGGAAGTAAATCAACAGAAGGAGGTAAAAGGGCAATATGGGAATTTATCTCTCGTCTTACCTTCCTAACCACAAATGGGAGTTTGAATAAAGAAATCCCTAAATGTTTTAAAATCTCCCGGGGTTTTTTTCCACGTAAATATTCAACATCCTCGTCTTTGATTTTTCTAAATCCAAAATCCTCTGAGAGATTATTCATGATATTGATTATAGAGTCTAAGGTGTTTGCAATAGTGCCATCAAAATCAAAAATTACAACTGTTTTTTTCATTTACAAATTAGTTGGTTTTAGATTTGAATATATGTCAAAACATTGCCAAGAAGACAAAAAAGACAAAGATACCACAACTGCCGACGATTAATTGTTATAGGAGTTTATTTCTGTTTAAATCGAATTGGAAAAAATAGACTATGAAGGAACAGTTTGGGCAATTAATCACAACAATCCAGAACCACTAGTTGAGCACTCCCTTCATACTTTGGAAAAATATGGAATAAAAAAAGAAGACATAGTTTTGACTGACGCTCCTGAAGATGTCAAAGTAGGTGCAATTGTAGTAGAAATCTGGCCTTACCATCTGGATGTGGCAAAGGTAAGAACAATTCGAAATGATTCATTTATCAGCGGAACCTTAATGACAATAGAGTTAAGGCTAGATGAAAACGGGAATTATACGGATTAGGCTTGAAAAAGAAAAAAAAGCAAAATATCACCATAGCAATAATAGCAGTAACAATAGTTTCAGCCATAATATTTTACAATTATTCAGCAGAACAAACAAGACAGAAAGGATTTGTCTTTGGAAATGACCTAGAAAAAATTCAAACCGATGTCAAAGATTTGCAAACTCAATTTTACTCTAAAAAAGCACAATGGGAAGAAGGTAGCATAACCAAAGAGGAATTATTCCAATTCTACGAAAAACATGTTGAAGAATTTGAAAAAATAATTTTACGGTATGATAATCTTGTTCCACCAGAAGCATTCAAACCAGCAGTAGACTTGCTGAAGTTATCCTCAGAGACCCAGCTTGATAGTGACAGACAATACATAGAATGGATGAAGACAGGAGAGGAATCCTATAAAGTAAGGTCAGACTCCCAATACCAGCAATCTTTAGAATATGAAATGACGGGTCTTGTGGAATATTATTCGGCCAAAACTGGGATAACTCCATAGACCGAATTTTTCAAAAATGTAACAAAAAGAAAATACTCTAACGAATATTTAATAATCAAATATTCAGACTTTTGTCGGCGATAGAATGAAAAACAGTTGTAAAAATTGTGGTAAGCTTTTGAATGAGGTATTTTTGACTCATTGCTCCAGCCAATGCCAACTAGAAGAGTTCTTGAAAAATCCAAGATAATTATAAAATTTAGCCAGTTCAATTACAAAGTAGATTACCATATCTTTATTTTTTCCAAAAATTAATTATTTATCTACTTGAATTGTTTTTAAAAAATAATGAATAAAATTTTGATTGTTTTATTTTCAATTATTTTTATTGTAAGCATACAGCAAGCATTGGCACTTCCAGAAATTGACGATGAAGTAATAGTTGGTTTTGATTCAGAGGCAAAAGCCATTCCAGAGTGGGTAAAAACAACTATGGGATTCTATCTAGATGGACAGATTTCCGAGAGGGAAATCCTTGATGCATTCAATTGGCTCTTTGAAAATAACATAATGCACCTTTCAGAAGAGGCAGCCTTGGAGGTGCAGCAAATGAGAAATCAAATTAATGATCTCAAGCAAGAATTGGAAGAAACAAAAGCAAACTCAAATCTTCTAGAAGCAAGAAAGGGGGCCAACGAATCGTCATCCTCTGATGAATCTGGTGAATATTGGTTTGCAGGACTAAAACCAGGATATTACGAAAGATCTTCTGGAGAAAGAATCATGCAACCAGAATTTGGTTCAGGTCTCGGGGAGGCAGAAGTGATTGTAAGAGGCTGGGATTTTGAGCAAAAAGAGTCAACAAATTTTCAAGACAGTAAAGTAATTCAGCGATTTGTAATAGAGTTGTATGCTGAAAGTGTTTCTCTTTCAGATGACATAGTATGGCATCCATTGAAAGAAGGGGATGTTTTGGTTACATTTGAAGATGATGAACCGGACAGGCCAATTATTGTTGGAAGAATTTTTGATGACTCTACACAATCATCACAAGTCCAACCTTCCCAGACCAAAGTTCTAGTAATGGCAAGTAGTTTTGATTTTGAACAATCATCTGAAATAGTAAGAGAGGTTCTCAGAAAAGGAGGAACGTATTCTGCATGGGAGGAAGGAATAGCATCATTTCCACCAGAAACCACAGATAGTGTAGTAGACGACCTGCAAGGAATCGTTGTTTTATGTAACAATGCCATTGACAAAGAAACACAACAAATTGATGCGGAATTGCAAATCATATCTCAATGGCTCAAAGTCATTGAGGAAAAACAAAACGATGTCTCTTTTGATACAGCAGGACGAACTGCAGAGTCACAGTATAATCAATCAGACCTTGATTTTATTACAAGAAACCTATCAAGCATAGACCAGAAAATTAAAGCACTCAGCACCGGCACACAGGTACTAGAGCAAAAACTCCAATCTATGGGAGATGATGCACAATTGGCAAACATAGACCTGCAAAATAGCCTCCAAAAACAACAGCAGACTCTGCAAACATTGTCAAGTGTTTCAAAAGCTGCTCATGATACTGCAATGTCCATCATACAAAAGATAGGATGATATCACAAACGCCAAATACTTTAGCATGTCACATTTCTGCAATTATCTGCAACAAGAGAAGTGAGAATGAATCCTCCAAGAATTGTAATTCCCAAAGTTACTAAAAGACCAAAAAACAAGGTCTTTTTGTCATGAAGTGGCATCACCATAAAGTCTTTTGAATATCATAGTATATCAAATACAGATATCAGAGTTCCTAGTGGTAATTTTTAAAAATCTATTTTCCCCATCTTTCCATTCCTATAATCTTCTGCTGCTTGGTCCAATTCTTCTTGAGTATTCATGACAAATGGACCATAACGAGCAACAGGTTCTCCTAAAGGAGCACCCCCAAGCAATAGAACTTCTAATTGGTTTTCTGCATCAGGAGAGTTAGAGAAAAATATTTCATCATCATCACGTTTAAAAAAAACTGCTTGTTCTTTTTTGGCAAGTTTTTTTTCTTCTCCAAAAATCCCTTGGCCCCCAATAACGTATGCAAATGAATTGTATTCTTTTGGAACTTTTTGTTTTACCTTTGAATTTGGTTGCAAAGTAAAATGAAGATACATTATCGGGGTTTTAGTATCAATGACAGCTTTTTTTCCCATTGATTCCCCAGCAATAATTTTGACTCGGATATTTTTGTCATTGCTATAGGCAATTGGAATTTTACTTGAACTAACATCTTGATATCGAGGATTTATCATTTTGTCCTTCTTTGGAAGATTTACCCATAATTGAAATCCATGTAATTTGCCTCCTTTTTGTGAAAATTCTTTTTCAGGCATTTCAGAATGAATGACGCCAGAACCCGCAGTCATCCATTGGACGTCACCTGCAAACAGTTTTCCAGAATTTCCCTGCGAGTCTTTGTGCTCAAAAGCCCCATCTATAACATATGTTACAGTCTCAAATCCCCTATGAGGATGGTCAGGTGCACCTTTGGCCTCACCCGGAGATAAATCAATAGGGCCCATTTCATCTAGCAACAAAAATGGATCAAAGTCTCTTACAGAATAATTTGGGAATGGCCTATGGACAACAAAGCCTTCACCCTCAGTAGTTGTTTTGGCAGTAATTATTTCAGAAATAGTTCTTGACATAAAATAATCCAATTCTAAATATGCATTATCAGTATTATGGTTTGTTAAAATATATCATTCACCTATCATTATGAAATTTGTTTTACACCATAAACTTCTTTAAAGATCACACAGGTCAAAAATTATGAAAAAATATTTTGTTCTTTTAATAGGTCTTACTTTTCTGCTACCTTCGGCATTTGCAGATGTCTCAATACAAAACGACCAGCAATATGTTGGAGATGACGGAGCATTTCATGTTGTAGGAGAAGTTCAAAATAATCTAGATTTGCCATTAAACCAAGTTAGCGTTTTTGTTACATTGTATGACAAGAACCAAAATGTGATAATCACCAAAGAAACTCAGTCCCTAGTAAATACAATTATGCCCGAAATGAGAGGACCGTTTGATTTTATTTTTACGGATTTAAAACCAAATGAAATAGAGTCGTATTCTCTGGATTTTGATTATTCAATTAGTGACCCGAAGGGGCAAGTAATTGATATTACATCTTCAGAACTGACTCGAGATAATCTTAACAACATCATTATTTCCGGAACCGTAGAAAATAATGGAGAAAATACTGCAAATACCGTTGCAGTGGTTGCAACTCTTTATGACAGAGAGGGAAACGTGGCTGCAGTTTCAAGAGTTCATCCAGAACCAGACTATTTGAGCTCAGAAGACGACACATTTTTTGTAGTTTCTATGCCAGATAAGAACCAAATTTCAGAGGTGACAGACTACACAGTAGTTGCAGAATCTGAAGAATATGCAGCAGTTCCAGAATTCCCAATAGGTTCTTTGGGGCTCCTTGTAGGTTCAGTTTCAGCATATATTGGAATTACAAGATATTCTGGTAAAGTTATAGCAAACCTTGTTTCTGCAACAAATCCAAAGTAGGACTGATTTCTTCAGCAATTTCTTTTTTATCAAGAGGGGTTGGTTGTGTAAACTTGAAAGGAAATGTTATGGTAAGCATATCTTGGTCAGTATGAGATATTCTTACAAAATGGACTTTAAGATTATTTTTTGAGAGAAAGTCTTTCCATTTTTGTAGTCTGTCTAATACCGATGTCACCTGACTTTCTACGGTATCAATATCAGTCTCCAAATCAGTGTCAAATAATCCAAATTTTGCCATTGGTACCATAATGAATCCTCCTGCAATTTTATCATGATTTTTTAGCATTTGTGAAATTATTTCATCAGATTTGTTCTTTGGAAAAATATCACCATAATCAGGATCAAAATACCCTGCTATCATTTTATTTGAATCATAGATTCGAAAGTACTCTTCGTCTAAATCTAACTTCCACAACAACAAAACAATAGTTCATGGATAAATAACAATTTACTTGAGATAGTTAAATAAACAAAAAAGTAAGTAAAACAATGGCGATATCAAAAGAAAATTTAGAGTTCATAGATAGTTTAATTGATTATTACATCGACGAATCTCAATCATACAAGCAGATTGCAGAAAACTATTTGCCAGAAATTGAATCTGTTTTGGATACTGCATTTGGAATTATTACTGGTTGTGTTTACTCTGGTTTTTTGCAGGCATATCAAAATCAACAACAATCTCCAAGTTTAGAAGACATGAAGGAATTTAACCAGATCATCAAAGAACGAGCTCCGTTAATAAAAAAATCACTTATGGGAAAAATAGAGCCAAAATCTTTGCAAAAGTCAGACCTACCTTCCCAAAAAGAGGCTAAACCAGATTAATTTTGGGAATGCCTAATTAGACATTCCCTCTTCTAGGCATGATCGTTTTTGGAAGACTATTACACACATTTGTCAGGTTAGACACTGAGAATAGGAAATTTTGCATTAAAACAATTACTTAGAAATCCTCAGTACTGGAAATAGTTACAATTTAATTTGAATTTGGATGGAAGAATGTATGAAAGTGGAAGGTAGTAAAATCATTTTTGGGCTTGGCGTATCGGCATCAGTAGCAATTGCTTTTGTTTCACTATATTTTGCCCTACGTTAAAGATAAATCACAAGGTAAATCTAACATTGTATTGTCAGCCACAAATGAATTCAAAATTTCTCAAATTGTAGACAATGGTCAGATGATTCAATTAACATTGATTGAAAACGTGTCAACAGAGCCCATATCTCAAAAGCAAATGATTATTGAAAACGTTGCCAAAAAATTAGATTCTGAAACCAAAGAGCAAATTATGCCTCTGCTAGAGGCAATACTTCAAGCTCAACCTACAATCAAAGTGAAAAGCTATCAACAAACACAAATTACAATGGCTATGCCCAAAAATCGGTATGACCATCTAGGCAGACCGCAAGTTGGCGAAGTGTTAAAAATAGATTTAGCAAAAATTTGACAGTTTTTTTATTCTACTGCGTTTTTTATTTCACTAATGTTCTGAAGAGGTAGTGAACAAGTAAAATCTTTACAAACAAAAACAGTTGTTTTTTCAGAATCAAAGTTTTTTCCTGCAAAGAAAGGATATTTTGATAAATTGTCTAGTTGAACTGAATTATTAATAGACAGAAAAATTGATTCTGGGAGAAAAGATTTTTCCAAATAGTTTGCAATTTCTTTGTTGGAATCATTAAGCATTGTAATCTCAAGTGGTTTTTGCAGATACATGAAAATTGTATTTAGCAAAAATCCAAACCCAAATGGATTTTCTGCAGCCATTTGTGCCTGAGATTCCATAATTTTAGTAGAAATTTCAAGGAATTTCTGCTCCTGAGTTAGATGAAACAATCTTAGCATAACCATACATGAAACTGAATTTCCTGACGGCAAAGACAAATCATAATTACTCTTTGGGCGAACGATGAGAGATTCGTGAGTATCAGATGTCATAAAAAAGCTCTTGGCATTCTCATCCCAAAAGTGATCTATCAGATGATTTCCCAATCGTAATGCAAGATCAAGATATTTTGAATTTGGCAAAATTTCAAATACATCTAGTAAAGCATTTGCCAGATAAGAATAATCTTCCAAATAACCATCAATTTTTGCCTTACCGTTTTTGAAGGTTCTACATAATTTTCCATTTACAAATAAATTATTTTCAATAAAGGAAATACAATTTTTTGCACAATCAAGATATCGCACATCTCCCGTAACTCGGTATCCTTTTGCAAATGCAGTAATCATCAACGCATTCCACGAGGTTAAGATTTTGTCATCCAATCCCGGAGTTGTTCGATTTGCACGAACATCAAGTAATTTTTTAGAGCACGAGAGGAGGATTTCTTTCACTTCATCTTCATTTTTTCCAAAGTTGAATGCAACAGTAGAGATGTTGATATTATTACACAAAATATTTTGCCCTTCCCAATTTCCTCCGTCAGTTACATCATAATACAAACAAAACAGATCAGAGTCATCTCCAAGAATTTCCTTTATCTCATTTTTACTCCAAACATAGAATTTTCCTTCTACACCTTCAGAATCAGCATCATATGCAGAATAGAAACCGCCTTCTGGCGAGGTCATTTCACGCGTAACAAAATCCAGAGTCTTTTTAAGAATTTCCAAGTAAAAGGAATCTTTTGTTATTTGGTAGGCTTCAGCATAATTTACTGGAATTAAGGCATTATCATACAACATTTTTTCAAAGTGAGGTACAAGCCACTTGGCATCAGTAGAATACCTGTGAAATCCCCCGCCTATTTGGTCAAAAATTCCACCTTTGGCCATTTTTTTGAGAGTCTTTAAGCCAAATTCTTTGAATTTTGACATGCCAGATAGTTTTGAGTATCGAAACAAAAAGGATACATTTGCAGCGTTAGGAAATTTAGGAGCACCTCCAAACCCACCATAGGAAAAATCACCCATTTGAAAAAGATTCATTGCTGCTTCATCGAGTAAAATTTTCTCCAATTTAGTTGGAGTTTGAATTGATTCAGTTTTCTGAAGAGCATCTAGAAAATTATTCGCAGATTTTTCAATATCATTTGGTTTTTCTTTCCAAGCTTGAGATAGTTGTCTCAAAATACTTCCGAAACCAGGGCGACCGTAAGAGTCTAAAACTGGAAAATAAGTGCCAACATAGAAGGGCTTTTGATCCGGTGTAAGAAAAATACTTAGCGGCCAACCTCCTTGTCCAGTTGCTATTTGACAAACCTTTTGATAAATATCATCAATGTCTGGTCGCTCTTCTCTATCTACTTTGATATTAACATAATTTTCATTCATAAATTCAGCAACATCTTCGTTTTCAAAAGATTCATGAGCCATAACATGACACCAATGGCATGCACTATACCCAATGCTAAGAAAGATAGGTTTGTTTTCTTCTTTGGCTTTTGCAAGCGCCTCATCATTCCAAGCATACCAATGAACTGGATTGTTTGCATGTTGAAGTAAGTAAGGGCTTGTTTCATTTACCAAGTTATTTTTTGTCACGATACCACACATTCTTTTTACTATTTGTACCTAATTGAATTTCTAGAGGACTGATCTTCCTTCTTCAAGTTCATACAGTCTTACATTTATTTTTCCTAAAAGCTTTAATTTTGATTTATGTGCTTTTTTGCTGTGACTGTAATCTTTTTTCTCAAGAAGTTCTTGTAATCTTGTTAATTGTGCCACAGATAATTTGTTAAATTCATGTTTAGAATTAGTGATTAATTTTAGGAGGGAAACACGTTCTCTGTCTTCAGGAGTTATTTCTTCAGGCACAAAAACACTAGATTTTTGACATATATTTTTCTAGTGCAAAAGTAAAAAATTTGAGAATCTTATGGTAAAAGTGTTTTTTACGGAGTTTGGAGTATTTTATAATTTATTCAAAAAGGCCTTGCGTTATCATATCATTGGATAATGAGATTTTATGGTAAAGATAAGAAAGATCCTCAGGTTGTAAACCAGCCTCATGTTCTCCCACCCAATAATTGGCAAAAAGATTAATGACTATTCCAGTAAAGAGACCAAGTACATATTCTTGGGTATTTTCAATCTTAAACGATGTTGGTAATTCACTTTTTTCGCCGAGGTCTTTGAGCATTTCTTTTTGATTTATCATATTTACAATAATTGCTGTAATGGTTGCCTCATCTTTTTCAGTCCAGTTTCCTTTTTCTGACATTAATTGAATCTTTAACTTTCTGTCATATACACTTTAAAATCTACAATTTAGTTTAACAATGTTAAAATTTCAATAGAAATGACATCAAGTATGGAAAAAATGCGAGCGATGGTTTTATCACAATGCGCTCCAATCGAGACAAATCCTTTAAAATTAACACAGATAGATAAACATCAAATCAAAAGACCTAATGAAATTCTAATTAAGATTGAAGCATGTGGAGTTTGTCATTCTCAATTGCATGGAATTGAAGGAGATTGGAAGGATTTGGGAATTCCACCAACATTACCTACAGTACCAGGTCACGAAGTAGTAGGAAAGGTAATTGAAATTGGAAATAACGTTACAAAGTTCAAAGTAGGAGACAGAGCTGGACTCACACCTCTTTTAGAGGCATGTAAGAAATGCCAATATTGCAATGAAGGAAAGGAGTATCTTTGTGAATCATCAACCATAACTGGAGAATCCACCAAAGGAGGATATACAGAGTACATTACAGTTACAGAAGATTTTGCAACCAAGGTTCCAGAAAACATGACTCCAGAATATGCGGCACCGCTGTTTTGTGCGGGGATTACTGCCTATAAAGCAGTAAAAGCTGCAGAACCCAGTCATAACAAAAAGGTGGGAATTTTTGGAATTGGAGGAGTAGGTCACATGGCAGTTCAATTTGCAAAGGTAGAAGGGTGTAAAGTAATTGCAATTTCAAGAAATCAAAACCATCTAGATGTAGCAGAAAGATTAGGTGCAATAGATAGTATAAAATTTTCAGAAAACCAAGAGAGCATTCTAAATGAAATAAAGCAAAAACATGGATTGCTTGATGCAGCAATTGTTTTTGCACCAGCCAATATTGTAACTGATACGGCAATCAAATCAGTCAAGAAAGGAGGTACGATAGTAATTGCAACAATTGGAGAAAATCCTGCTTTTGTAGCATTTGAAGAAAAAACGATTCGTGGTACCCTAATAGGATCAACTAAAGACATGGAACAAGTCATAAAGATTTGTAACGATGAGAAATTAGAAGTTCTTTCTGAAAAATTTCCGCTAGAAAAAGCAAACGAGGTATTAAAAAAATTAAAAGATTCGGAAATTGAAGCTAGGGCAGTTTTAATGCCTTGAAATAATCTGCGGGCTTAAATATTGGGAAACAAATGAATTTCTATGAATTGCCGTCTTTGTCATCATACAGATGAAGCACATATGGCTTCAGATGAAAACAAATCATTGATGAAGGTAGGAAGATGTACAATCCCTACATGTACTTGCCAACAGTATGTTGATCCTATCCAAAAAATAGATGAAGACTTGTTGTAATAACAATTCATATATCAAATTTGTTTAGAACAGATCATGAAAAAGCATGCCCCAGCTGAAGAGATGAAAAAGGATCTAGATAACCTGTTATCCAAACTAAATGCGATGGAAATAGTAGCAAAAGATGAATTTCAAACTAATTCAGTTAAAGTTCTAAGAGCATTGGTAGAGGGTCAGATTCATTCAATTAATGAATTTGAGCATCTCAAAAAAGCCATAGACCTTCTTACATTACAATTGTTCGAAGTTCAGAATAAAACAAGGTCATGAATTAACGCGAGTGTCACTGAGACCACATCCAGAGCATTTCAGAACCGTTGTATTTTCCAGGACTTTGTCTATTTTCATTTGAGAGCCACAGCATGGGCAGGAAATTTTTTGCTCTTTTTCTTCAGACTCAGAGTCATTAATTTTTGGACGCACCACATAATCGGGTTTTTGCTCTACAATATTATTTTCATTACATGAGGGTTTGTAGCGCTGAAGGATTTTGTTAATTATTCCTGTTCTTGCAGATGGAGGAGAATTGAACATTGGCAGAATGGCCAAATAAAGCGAATTCTCAGATCCTGCTTTCTGAATCCAGCATTTAAAATCAGTGTTTGTGATGAAGAAATTTTTCTCATCTGTCTTTTCGCAATCACCGACATAGATTATGTTAAAAGAATCCTTAGTTCGGGATAAAATAAGATATACAACTTTTTCCATAGGAGGACCCCATTCATCTAATTTTATCGGTCCCAAAAACTCGTATTGTAAAATTTGAATACTCAACGTATGGCTTATGCGGGTCTATCTTTTCTTTTTTTCTCAAGATTGACGCCTATTTCATTTTCGATCTAATTCTTGAAAAGAATAAATTCAAGGGCAATGGATTTTTTGTTGGATGAAAGATCCTCACAATCACAAACAGGTGGGCTATTCAATGATTGCAGTTGCTGGAAGCTTGGCTGCAATTGGGATAATTGCCTTGCTTATTGGAGGAGATGTTCTATATGGGGATAACATCCAGAGAGATAATACGGCCCATTTTAATGAGTGCAAGGCAAATGACTTCAAAACAGAGGGTTGTGAGAAATATCACGATAGAATAAACAACGAAATATCTGGAATTTATGTCGATTTAGAAAATTAGTAACCGTTGGAAAAATCTTCCCAGTTGTTTAGATTTTTTGTAAGTCTATTCATTTCAAAAAATGCACCCCCAATAATTCCTGCTTGATAGAAGGTATACAAGAAAACTCCTGAAGAGGTAGGATCAGAATCAGAAAAGCTCAATGCGAGCATTGAAAAGAAAACAAAGGTTCCGACAAAGGTTACTAGTTTGTTTAAAAAACCACCATTCATCCCTACAATTCTTTTCGTTGCTGCAGCCATCAAAGTAATACTGGTAATAATTAGAAATGTTGCGCCGCCATTTGCCGCAATGAATTCATTTACCCAAGACAATAGACCTGATTCTGCAATGTTTGTTTGAGGCATTATGCTACCTCCATTGATTGCAAAATTTACCGCACTAAACAAGCCACCAATAACAAAAAAGAACAAAAATATTTTTACGATAGACCTTTTCAAAGGACTACGAGTTTCAGATGGCCTTACAGCACGTTCAGTGATTCTCAAACCGTAAAGAAATCCTACAGCCATTGCAGGGATAAACATAAGATTGATGAGGATTGGAGATTCACTGTTTATTTCATCAATTTGAGGGAAAAATATCAAAAACAAAAGTATGGCAAGAGAAGCTGAAGATATGAATAAGATCAAGTTAAGGTATTTGTGACCAGTCGATTCAGACAAATCATAAGTCCAGTTAGACATTCTAGGAAATCTTGAGAAAATCATTAAAGAGTCAATCAAAAAATCATTTGGTCAAATTATCAATTCTCTTTACCCTTTTTAGTAGTCATCGAGTAGAAAAGAAAGTGAAAGTATCAATAGCAATATCAACAATAGGCGTAATTGTTTTGGTTTTAGGAATAATTTTCCATCTTCAGGGCCAATCCATAGTAGGTCCACAATCTTCTTTCATGTATGCCAATCCTGATTGGGTATCGCATGGAATCCAAATTGCTATTGTGGGAGTCATTGTTTTAGGAGCAGGAATAGCCATAAAACTTCTTAAGGAAAATTAATCACTTACTCTTAGAGTAATAGTACTGCGAATATCTTCTAATTTTCGAATTTTTGAGCTTATCACATCATTCATTTCTTGGGATGTAGAGGTTTCAAATTCTGCGACAACATCATAGCTGCCATATGTGATTAGGCAATTTTTGATTTCAGGAATTTGTGAGAGTTTTGAGTGTATCGAATGTTCTTTTCCTATTTGACAACTTATCAGCATGTATGCTTTAACCAAAGTGATTTTGATTTTTGCAGACGTAACTTAAATCTAAATTTGGGTTTTAAAACCCTGCATCTAATGGTTTTTCTGGTTTCATCATCTCACGTAAAACTATCGTTGCAAAAGATCCTCTTGAGAGAGTAAATTCCACCACATCATCACGTGCAGAATAGTCAGAGCAAGAAATAACGGCTTGTCTAAATCCACCTTCATTGCTTACTTCTTGCATTTCTTTTATGAAAAAATCCTTCGGAGTGATTTCTTCGGAGTCTAATATTTTTGAAATATAATAATCAAAACGAGTTTTTTTGTAATAAGAATAACCAACAAATGGCACCGTCAAACGCTGGTCTCCTCCTTTGACATATTTTCCAAGTATATCTTTAGAATCAAAACATACATCGCCTTCTTGAGACTCAAAGAGACTTTCACCTGCTTCAAAAGAAGAACTGAGAGTGCAATTAAACAGATATGATTGGTATGCTTGAACGTAAAATCGACGCAGTGACAGAGGGATTTTTTTGATTGAAAGCTGAGAATCCCCAGTATCAATCATTTCTTTGAGTACAATCTTTTCTATGTCCATTTGACGAGGGATTTGATCGAGATATTTTGAATAGTTTTCCGAATCACGGAGTTTTTCTCTAACCTCATTGTTTTCTTTAGAATCATAAGGTGATGTAAAGGACAAAATTAACTCTACTGCCTTGTCGAAATTTCGTTGAACTATTGCTTTTCCAATTAAATGAGTTACGGGTCTTTTTGAGCCAAATCTTTGATAACCATAGAAATTTAAAATTTTATTTTGTTCGTTAAATTCAGTCAGATTTTTTTTGCAGTCAGTAATTTTTATTTTGAAATGATTTCCAATCATGTTTTTTTTAGATAGTGGTTTTTTCACGAATCCCAGTTTCTCTAGAGAGTATTTTGTAGAATTGTAATTCTCAATTGCTCGTCCTTTATTGTTGGAACACAGAAACTGTTCAGTTATTGCAAATGAATCTTTTAGACCAAGGGCCTTTAATCTAACACCTTTTTTTCTGAAAATATCTGAAACTGCATGATTTGTATCAATATTTTTTTTCTTTAATTTGTAAACTGCATAGTCACCCTCCTCTTTGATTTGTTTAAGACTTTTTTCGGAAATTACTTCGGAGACTACAAAATCTTCAGGAATTGTTTTTATTTTTCCTCCAATCCCTGTGAAATTGGTACTGTAAACAGAAATTCCAATTTGAGAATCTAGTTGTGGAATCACGATTCTATAATTACTGTTACAAATTTACTTATAGAGACATCATCTGTTTGTGCACCCAAAAGAATCTTGTAAGTTCCAGGTATTGCATCTTCAGAAGCAGAAATAGTAGTGGAGATTGGTCGTGGAGCATCAAAATCTAATTGGAAGTTTGACGGAGTGCCAGGGTCAGAATTAACATCCAAGAACTCATGAGTGTCAGACAGTATCAAAGATACATCTGACAAGTCTTGTGATGTTAGAGGAGCAACCACAAAGGTGGATTTCTTTGATTCTCCAGCTTGCATAGTAACAATATTTGAGTCTAATTCTATGTCTAGTGGTAAACCAACAGATGTGTCTACTACTCCAATGTTGTTTTCTACCCATTCAGTAAACCAAATTTTATCCCCATCTACGGTAAAATCAAAAACCTGAGCAAGGCCGCAATTTTGCATATCACCACAATCCCCCCAATTTGGATTCATAGAAGGTATGAAATATTCAACCAGTGATTCTGATTTTGGATCCATTACTCCAATTCGATTTGCAGTTTGTTCATTGAAAATTATTTGTCCTAAATCGTTTGTTTCTACCCAATATGGTCTAGATATCGGAGTTTTGATAATCCCACTAGAGTTACCATAAGTTGAGAGAGGAGGATCAGATGTCACATATTGTGTAAATGTTTCATCACTGGGATCAAAACTAAAGAAGTAAGAACTGGAAGTATCAACAAGCCAAATTTTACCATCTTCTGCTGCAACTGCTCCATTTGGAGTTTGCATAGTTTCAGGGAGTGCTAAAACCTCAATATGGTCGAATAAAGGTAAAAGTTCCTCTCCAGAGTTTACCACTGTTTCACGGTATCCATCTTGATCAAATTTTACCAATACACCACTTTGTTGAAATAACCAGTTCGTATACCAAAGATTGTTTTCCGCATCCATTGCAAAATCACCGGTTACTGAATCATCTACCGGAGAGGGGATACTAAGATAGTTGAAGTCTTTTAATTCAGCATGAGTAGGATCTAAGAAAGTAATTTTATTTCCAGTAAAATCATTTACGATTACTTGAGAACCTTCAAATTTCAATTTTTGAGGAAGGGCATCACCTTGAGAAGGATAAGTTAATCTTTGATACTTTTCATCATGAGGAGTAAATTTCCAAATAGAATCAAAGGTTTCATCAGTATACCAAATAGAACCATCTGGAGCAGCATCCATCCCCCACATCATAGAGCGACCGTTTGGAGGCCAATTGGGATTTTCAAATTCAGTAAAGGTTTCTGAAACAGGATCAAACTTTGCCAAATTTCCTGTGTTTGTTTGGGCAAACCAGACGTTACCATCAAAGTCAGTTACTATTGCCAATGGATTAGTACAAACCGTAGGTATGGAGTATTCTGTAACATAATCAGTAGATCTTGCAATTCCAGAACCACAAAATTGTGCCCGTTGAGTATCTGGGAAATTATCTGCAGGAGTTCCAGTAATTGTTGTTTCAGTATCAATTGGAGTCATTAATCCAGGTAATGAGATCATAACAGTGGAGGTTAGCAAGATAAAACCGAAAAATGCGGCTACAATTATCCCTTTTTTCTTCACAGGTGGAAATTTACAAAGCCTTGTTATATCTTATTCCAAAAATCAAAGAAGTTTCAAGTCACCAGTAACTTTATCGATTAAATTTTCTGGTGCAGGTCCTATCGAAATACATGTTGTCGTTCCAGGCGCTAGTTGAGTGTGCCCTGCGTCTGAGACTTCAGACCATGGAAGATTAAGATCAATTGCATGCCGTTTTACCTCTTGAAGTTCTTTGATTCCAGGTACTTTGACTACAACCTTTTCTTGGCCTGCCCACCATTGTTCAAACCATTCAGGATGAGACTTTCTTACATGCTCCGCACCTAATACACAAGCATGTCCAACCTGAGCAGCAATCTTACCTTTACCCATATCGAGATCAGTTCTTACTGCAATAACCTGTTTTATCTCACCCATACAGATATCAAAAAACAGCATAATGAAAAACTTTTGAATTAAATAATTGACAAAGGAACAAAATCTATGTACTTTGATGCAGTAGTTGCAGGCGGAAGCGTTGCAGGATTATTATGTGCAAGAGAAATTGCAAGTAATGGTAATAGTGTTTTAGTCATAGAAGAAGACTATGAAATAGGAACTCCAGAACATTGTGGAGGTTTAGTTAGCACAAAAGGATTAGAAAAATTAGGAATAATTCCGTTTGGTAAAACTTTTGATCATATAATTAAATCCGCTATTATTCATGCACCAGATGGAAATAGTTTTGTTATTGATTCGAAAAAACAAAAAGTTGCTGAAATTAGCAGAAGAGAGCTTGATAAACAAATTGCTCATCAGGCTCAGAAAAATGGTGCAGTCATCAAGGTAAAAACCAGTTTTCAAGAATTGACAGAAGAAGGTGTTAGGACAAATGAGGGTGAAATTAAATGCAAAATTTTTGTAGATGCAAGAGGAATTTCATCACTTGTCCACAAAGACAGAGAAGGAATTTTGTCTTCAGCTCAATATGAAATTTATGCAGATTGGATAAAAAAAGGACAGGTAGAAGTATTTTTTGATCAAGAAAAGTATCCAGGGTTTTTTGGATGGATAATTCCATCTGGAGAAGGAAAAGGAAAAGTCGGAGTGGCAGGAAAAGGAATTAAAGTCGCAGAGGCCCTTGAAGAATTTTTAGAGGAGAAAGGAAACTACTCAACGATTAGAAAGATATTTGCACCAATTTGGATAAAGGGACCCATAAAGAAATTTGTGGAAAGAAAAACCGTGATAGTTGGAGATGCAGCAGGTCAAGCAAAACCTACCACATCAGGTGGAATTTACACTTCAGGGATGGGAGGAATACTTGCAGGTAAAGCAATTTCCAAATTCCTAAAATCAAACAATGAATCTGATTTGGAAGAATATCAAAAGTCGTGGACCAAGCAATTTGGCGAAGAGTTTGAAAAACAGTTATGGGCAAGAAAACTTCTTGAGAGAGTAGATAACAACACCATAAACAAATTGTTCGGATTAGTCACCCCAGAGATAATAAAAGAAATTTCAGAAAAAGATGATTTTGATTTTCATGCAGGTTCTATTGTAAAATTAC